>NZ_JACHGO010000004.1:300000-386327 GCF_014202345.1 Desulfovibrio intestinalis | reverse complement strand
ATGCGGCATCAACATACTTCCACCACAATTTTCTATGCGGGTTCCAGCGGAAGCCTGCACCTGTGAGCAATTCCTTTTTGGCCTGCGTGTTGCCGGTGGCAATGATGCAGGGCCGTCCGTCCTGGGCCGTTACCTGTTGGTAGGTGACACCTTCCAGCGGTGGAAGATTTTCAAGGCTTGCTGGCAGCCGATCTAAGGGGGGTGAAGATTTGTTTTTGATGGTGCCATCGTGAGAAGCCGTTTTTCGAGTATCAGGGCTGTTTACGGGCAATCTCGTCCGAGAGGCCGATTTTCTACCGGTTCGCGCTCCTTCGCCGTCGTCATCTTCTGTGATCATGCCCAACATGGCGGTCAAGGCGTACCTCCTCGCGTAGGTCATGGCCGATCCCATGCCCTGCGGATCGGCCTTTGGTAGAGGAACAACGGCGAGAGAGCTTTGCCATTGCCCAGACTCTGCATGCGTCAGCTTGGTAACCAGCCCCAGGGAGTTGATCTGCTCCACCGGTACCGGATACTGGCACAGCCAGACGCCGTTTTCGATGAGCGCATCACGGCACGCGTCCATGACGCTGTTGAGGCTAGCGTACCAGCTTTTTGTGAAGGGATTTTCAGCGTCCTTGACGATGGGCCGCACGGTTCGCTGCACACTCAATAGAGCTTTGGCCAGTTCGATGATGTTTTCTGATTGATATGGGGTCATGAAGTGCCTCCAGAAATGAGAAGGCCCTGTCCAACGATGCGCTGGACAGGGCCTTCAGAGGTATTTTGAAATTAACTTCTGCCTTCTTACTGGAATAATATATCTATTAAAATTATTGAAACACAAAATATTCATGTCAGCATAAGCATAAGCCCGAAGCCGCCATGGACCTTTCCTCGCGGGATTGCCGACTTCGTGCCCATTCTAAGCGAAACTGGACAAAGCGCTAATTCGGTTTCCCAGCCAAGTGTGAAGTCCAGCTCCTTGAAACACCCAACATTTTACCAATATTCACGCTTCTTAGTTTAGGCCAGAAGCTTTGCTAAGGGCGTTGCGAGCTGCTGGCGCAGGCATAGCGATCCACTTGAGATTCTTATCTTTCAGTTTTCCTTGAAGTTCAGACACCCATGTCTGAGTTCCATCGTCAAAAGCAAAATCAGTGTGGGAATGCTTTAAATTTCTCAATCCGCCCAAACATGGAACCTGGCTGAATATGACCTAGATCGAACTCAATGTTCTAGTCAGAACTTTCTGTATATATTTCGTTTTTGTTGCATCATGTTTCTTCTTTTATCTACAAGTAGGCCACCCCAGTGCCGAAACCAGACCATTTTGGTATCACAATAATACCACGTCGCACTTCAATATTTGATTTTTTGGCAAGGCTATTCGCCTAAAACACAAATTCTTCCTCATTGAAAATAAACTATAATATTCATCAATATTATATAATAAAAATTTATAATAACATAAAAAATCTATAATGAATAATATTATTATGCAATTAATTAACAGTAGTAAATAATTAACTACATTTAAAACAATACAATTGTGATTTTTTTACAACTGTTCATAAATAACTATTTTATAATCCTATACTGCTTTTGTTTAAAAAGTACTATATTGATCAATCATTCAATAAAAATGTATTGTAACAAAACAACAATCATGTAAATATATAGATCAGAATCATAATGGCAAGCATAACTGTCTCTAACGCTTCATAATTTATTATCATGAAGCACAAGGAGCCCATCAACTCTATCTTAGCAGGAGGTTGACGGATGAAGCGGTCTTTTTTTCTGGCAAAAGTGAGTTCCTGAACCCGTTTAATCTCTGACTTGGAACTGCCACCGTTGCGATGGTTTTATCCCAGACCAGATTAACTTTGAAGCGTTTCATATTTCAAAGTTGTCCATTGGAGCATTCACCCATTTTCAAAGTTAAAATGCTCTATGCCCTGCCATATGTGGATTGCATACAGGCGGAAAGGAACTTTTGGCGTCGTGCCCAGCAGGACACCTTGGAGCTGCTTGAAGACATCGGCAGTGACCCGTCTACAAGTGCGACTTGAAGGTTGTCTGCTTCGACTAAAGCGAAAAGAGTACAACGTCATTTGGGGGTTCGTTACTCATTTCTATTGTCGTTGCTATGCTATGCCAGAAGAATTGTTACGATTTTTCTGCCAGCGGCCCTAGAAGAAAAAACTGCTCGACATCAATGCAGAATGCTATGCCGATGCCAGGTTCATTGAGGCATGAAGTCTGGCGTATGGCATCCAAAATGGTTCTCGCCTGCTTTTTTTCCACAATGACAAGAAGCGTTTCTTTTTCTGGAACAATCGAAATACCAAAAAAATTTACATCCTCTTCCCGCCCTGTTCCACGTGCGTTGAGAACTGTTCCCCCTTTGGCCCCAGCTTTGCGCGCCGCGCTCATAACGTCTTCAGCATAGCCGACGTTGACAATGACGCAAATCATCTCATGGGTCGCTTGTGCACTCATGCCGGATACCTCTTCTACATCTTCTATGGGAAAAAATGGAAGTTCACAAACAGTTGAAAGAGTATGCCGCAAAATTCCAGGTACTTGAATAACAAAACCCACACCGGAAGCCTTTCTTTTCAAATACGTATCTTCACGCAAGGCGGTAACGACCGTAGGAATAGCGTCATCCTGAACAAGCGTAAGCACCAAGTCTTTTTCCGTCTGCGCAAGATAAAGCATGCGTAGAATGGCATTATCGGCCGTGCCCTTGGCCATCAAAATCGTACCGCCACGCGCTCCGGCTTTTTTTGTAACAGCTACAACGGCTTCGCCCTGATTTCTGTTTACAATGCTCACCAAAAGCTTGCCCGGAGTGTATGTTGTTGCCATTGAGGTCATAACTGAACATCCATCTTTTGCACTTTAACCTCTTACACACTTTTTTGATGAGTTAATACTGTTTTGGCATGTCGAGGTCGTATTTATTACTTATGACGTAGCTTCATTGCACGTTCCCGGCGATCAAAAAAAATCCCAAGGAGTTGGATGGCTATCAGCGGCGTCATGGCTATCATGGCAATGACGCCAAAAGCATCGGCAATGGGATTGCCGCCCAAGCTATGCGACGCTCCAAGCGTGAAGGCAAGAATAAAGGTGGATGCCATCGGCCCAGATGCCACCCCACCGGAATCAAAGGCAATAGCCGTGAACATTCGAGGACAAAAGCGCATAAGCCCCAGAGCCAGTACATATCCAGGGATCAGGAACCACCAGATGCTCAACCCCGTGATAACCCGAACCATGGCAAGCCCCACGGCGGTTGCCACGCCAAGAGACAGGGAGATCAACATCACGCTTTTTTTGATATGCCCGCCTGAAACTTCTTCCACCTGAGCGTTCAGCACCCACACGGCCGGCTCGGCACAAACGGCGAGGGCTCCCATGGCTACACCCACGATCAGCAGAAGATAACGAAAATCATGTAGAGCCAGCAATGCTCCCATTTCTCGCCCGGCCGGGATAAAGCCTCCCTGAACTCCTACAAAAAAACAAACCAATCCAACGAAAGAATAGGCAAGCCCCATAATCATTTTGACGGTTTGATAGCGCGTCAATCGCAATAAAAAAATACGGAACACGCCAAAAAGTAGAATCAGAGGGCCCAAGGCCATGCCGACCTCGTGGATCACCTGTGGCGTCAAAGCCAAGAAATGGGCCCCAACACCCTCGGCTTGCGCAGAAGCCGTGTCCGATATTTTTTCAGAGCCTCCCGGGAAAAACATTCCGAGAAAAAGCACTGAAAGCACCGGGCCTATGGAGGCCAACCCCACGAGGCCAAAACTGTCGTCCTTGCCTTTGTCGCCTCGCACTGCAGCCACGCCTACCCCCAAGGCCATGATAAAGGGCACCGTCATGGGGCCAGTAGTAGCCCCCCCCGCATCAAAAGCTACGCCCAGAAAGGCGGGATCCGTCACAAAAGCACAGGCAAATACCAAAGTATAAAAAAAGATCAGCATGACCTTGAGAGGGATTTGCAACACGATCCTTCCTAAGGCTATAGCCACAAAAATTCCCACACCTACAGCAATCATGCCCACAAGCAGAGGTCGTGACAAAGATGGGGAAACGGCAGCAACCTGCGCTGCCAATACATGAACATCAGGCTCGGCGACAGTGATAAAAAAACCGATAATAAAGCCAGCACTCAGGAGTAAAGCCAAGCTACGGCGGGATGTCAGCGTGGCGCCAACTCTTTGTCCTACCGGCAAAATACCAATATCCGCGCCTAATAGAAAAATACTCAATCCCAGGATGAGCAGCACACCTCCCACAAGAAATTTCAACACTGTGGCGCCCAGAGGCGCCACAGTGAAGTGAAGGGCTAGCACCAATAACATCACCGGAATTACAGAAATTGAGCTTTCTTTTATTTTTTCCAATAAAATCACGATATATTATTGCCTCATGCTTTTTTGAAGCTTTATCGCCCCATGCCGTAATCTTTTTGGAAGAGCCCGGCTTACATCGCACATTCTGATGCAAGGCGGGCTGAGTACTAAAAGAAGATCCATGTAAGCAAAAAGAATAGAGGGATGAGTATGCCAAAGGACCATGCCATATAGCCGAAGAAACTCGGCATTCGCACGCCTTGATTTTCCGCAATGGCCCGAACCATGAAATTGGGCGCATTACCGATATAGGTATTGGCGCCCATGAACACTGCACCTGCAGATATGGCAGCAAGAGTCGCGGGGATATCGTACATAAGGTGGGCTGGATCTCCCCCTGCAGTATTAAAAAAAACTACATAAGTGGGAGCGTTATCCAAAAAGCTTGAAAGCAAGCCCGTAAGCCAAAAATACATGGCGTTGTTCGGCTGTCCATCAGTAGACACAAGTTGAATAAGCCCAGAAAGAGCCCCGTCAGCTCCGGCTTTCAGAATAGCAATGGCCGGAATCATGCTAATGAAAATTCCTAGGAAGAGCTTGGCAACTTCCTTGATGGGGTCCCAGGAAAAACCGTTGAGTTTTCGACAATTGTAGTCGGTATAACGCCAGGAAAGTCCGGCGATACATAACAGCAAAATATCCCGGAGCAAGTTTTGCCCTTCAACAGGTACACCGTAAATTTCCACAAGAACACCGAGTGGACAAAGGCCGGAGGCCAGCACTATCAGCACTACGCCAAGCAAAAAAAGCAGATTAATCTTTCCGTCGAGGCCGAATTTTTCTGTAGCCTTATCGTCTTCAGACAGAAGAACTGGCTTTCCCTCCTTGGCAAAAAGTACTGAATCGAGCAGCAAATAGATAAGCAGAAGGGCCACTGAAAGCAGAAGCGTTTTGCAAAAAAGATTAACAGTTGTCCAAAAAAAGCTGATGCCTTTCAAAAAGCCCAAAAAAAGTGGAGGGTCTCCTAAAGGCGTGAGTGACCCGCCAATATTGGCCACCAGAAAAATAAAAAAAACAACGCTATGTACCTTGTAGCGCCGATGGGCGTTGGCTCGCAAAAGAGGTCTGATGAGCAGCATTGCTGCCCCCGTGGTGCCCATCCAGCTCGCAAGCACTGTGCCTACAGCCAGCAAACCCGTATTCACCAGAGGGGTTCCAGTGAGAGAGCCTTTGAGTCGCACTCCGCCAGCCACTGTAAAGAGAGCGAAAAGAAGAATAATAAAAGGAACATAGTCCAGCAGGATAATGTGTAACAACTCATATAAAGCAACAGGAAAGCCAAAGACTATTGCACAGGGTATGGCGAAGGCCAAAGCCCAAAATATGGAAATTTTGCCGAAATGATGTTCCCAAAAGTGCGGTGCCAGTAGTGGCATTATGGCAATAGAAAGCAGCATGCAGGCAAAAGGAATCACCCAGTAAGCAGTTAGCTCCGCTCCCGGAACCGTGGGGTGCCCTGCAGCCAAGGCGGTGACGGGTCGGCATAGTGAAAAGGCAAATACAATCAGACAAGTCAGTAATCTTGACATAGATACTCCAAAAGCTCGAACACACGGTTGTGTTCAGTCTGCATCGAATACAATCAATTATCCGTGACCATATGTTTTTTGTTTACCAAAAGCACAGGCATTGAAGCATTTCGTAAAACGTCATGACTAACACTCCCGATGACAATGCTTTTTAGTTCACTTTTTCCCCGTGTGCCCATTATAATCATTGTACAACCAAGTTCTGAGGCTGTACGAACAATGCTTTCTGCAATAGATCCGTACTTAACATAAGTTTTTATGGTGATATTAATTTCATCAAAAAGAGAACAAGCATCGGAAAAAATTTTCATGCCTTCTTCCTCATGCTTTTGCATGAGCATCGCGCGCTGCTCACCTCCAATCAGGCTGGGGATAGATTCCACACAATACAGTAAGTGTATGGTTTCTTTCCCGGGTATGGCGCCGGTAAGCTGTGCGGCAACCTGACAAGCGGATTTCGCATCTTCTGAGCCATCCACTGGGACGAGAATATTGGAATAATCCATATTTTCTCCGTGAGTTAAACAGTTTTTACAAGCCACGTCAGGCCTATCGAGACCCACTTATCGAAGAGAGACTATTTTGATTTTTATAATAAATTAATAACAATCTGATATATAAACCGTTTTACCTGGTTGTTTACATGTCTTTTTAAGATATAGCTCATAAAACATATCAGACAATCAGTTGGTGGCAAAGACTTCTTTGGCGCCACAACTTGAATAATCGTTCCCGCAAGATGCTGAATAAAATCACTTTATCCAACAAAACAAGATAGATACCCAGCATAGTTGTTTGTTGACGTGATTCCATAAATAAATATTTTATAATCAAAAAAATACATGAAAAACACAATTTAACTTTTCGTATTGTCAAAAGATTATCACACCAGCAAACGCAAAATTAATTGGCATCACTTATTTTCTGCTAAAAAGAAAAATTTTCCATACAAAAAAAAATATAAACTTTCGTCACAATGTAATATATGCGGCGCATTATTTTTGCTTCAGCCAATGCTTTGCCAGCTAATACGTCTAAGTTTTTTTGGCATTGACCGTTTGACACCAATAATAAAATATGCAACTTTAAATTAACAACTGCTCATTTCACCTTCGAAAGCCCCGGCCTTGCCGGGGCTTTCGACTTTATTTGATCCCCACAATGCAGAGCAGGCAACCAACAGGCATAATTTCTGGAATGCGATCGACCAACTTTCACAAAACTATTGTTTTTTATTCAGGATGAAGATATCTGTAGAAATCTTAACTTCGAGAAATAGTACTCATATTCATTGGGATGTATGAATATAAGCACTACATTCTCTGAATAAACCTTAAGCCAAGGGAGCAGTTGTCATGACAAAATATGAATTTTTTATTCAACATGTGTTCATGCCCCAATATCAAGAACCGCTTTTTTGACATTGATACTCCTAACACAACAGAATTTATTCAACATTTGAATTATGTAACTGAGCACGATTACCCTACCTTCCACCGTCACAAGTGCCGAGATTTGTATAGCGAAATACTTTGTGATTGGAACAGTACTCTTCAGTTCTGCTCTGTCCCCTATTTCATAGGGTTTGTGGAAGATTAAGGCACACTATGAGCCATAGCCATGCCTGGATGCGTAGGCGTACAGGCTGATAAAGGAGTTGCCATGTCTATTGGAGTATTGGCGTTGTTGGCCGTCATACCAATTCTTATTGCCCTGATTTTGATGGTTGGCTTGCGCTGGCCCGCCACCCGGGCCATGCCACTGGCGTGGCTTGTCTGTGCCATTAGTGGTGTGATCGGCTGGAAGCTGGATATCCTATATCTTGCCGCTCTCTCGCTGCAAGGCGTTGTTGTGGCCATTGGCGTATTAATCATAGTTTTCGGTGCCATCCTTATCCTTTATACACTGGAGGAAAGCGGCGGCATGGAAACCATTCAGTGCGGTATGCAGGGTGTAAGCCGTGATCGGCGCATCCAAGCCATTATCATTGGCTTCATGTTTGCGGCCTTTATTGAGGGCGCGGCCGGTTTTGGCACCCCCGCAGCCTTGGCAGCACCCTTGCTGTTGGCTCTTGGCTTCCCAGCCATGGCCGCCGCCGTTGTTTGTCTTGTCTTCAACTCTGTGCCTGTGACCTTTGGTGCGGTGGGCACACCCGTTATTGTGGGTTTCGGCTTTCTGAAAGGCAGCGTGGCCGAGGCGGTGGCTGCCAATCCCAACCTCCCTTTCCAAAGTTACGACGGGTTCTGCAAAGCTGTAGGTGAGTGGGCCACCATTATGCACGCCCCTATGGCCATAATTATTACCATCTTTATGCTTGGCTTTCTCACCCGCTTCTTTGGCGCGGAAAAATCTTGGGGCATTGGTTTTAGGGCATGGAAGTTCTGCGTGTTCGCTTCTGTGTGCTTTCTCGTGCCCTACCTTGTTTGCGCATGGCTGTTGGGACCCGAATTCCCCTCACTTCTGGGAGGACTGCTCGGTCTTGGCGTGGTGGTATGGGGCACCAAGAAAGGCTTCTGTGTTCCTAAAGATTCGTGGGACTTCGCTCCTTCCAGCCAATGGGACAAAGCTTGGACAGGCACCGTACCTGCCAGCACAAAGACTGAATTTCACGCCAATATGAGCCAGTTCAGCGCGTGGCTTCCCTATGTGATAATTTGCATACTGCTTGTCATCTCACGCGTTCCTTCGCTTGGCCTTAAGGGATGGCTAACCAACCAGAAAATCAGCTTTACAAACATTCTGGGGTTCAATGGCGTCAATGCGAGCATTGATTACCTCTACTTGCCCGGTACATTCTTTATTGTAGTTTCCTTGCTAACAATTTTACTGCACAAAATGTCTGGTCAAGCTGTTTCCCGTGCCTGGAAAGAAAGCATCCGAAAAATGAAGGCACCTACCATTGCCTTGATTTTTGCGGTGGCAATGGTGTCCATTTTCCGTGGTTCCGCTACCAATCCTACAGGACTTCCTTCCATGCCCTTGGCCTTAGCCGAAGCTGTGGGAGCTTTCGCGGGGGGCGTGTGGCCCATGCTGGCGGCCTTTGTGGGCGGTTTGGGAGCTTTTATTACGGGTTCTAACACCGTTTCCGATCTTATGTTCGCAGAATTTCAGTGGAATATGGCCGGGACATTAGAACTTCCACGCCAAATTATCGTGGCTGCCCAAGCTGTGGGCGGCGCCATGGGCAACATGATTTGCGTACATAATATCGTTGCCGCCTGCGCTGTAGTGGGACTCTCCGGACGCGAAGGAGAAGTGCTTCGCCGCACATTCTGGCCTTTCCTGCTGTATGGTATTGTCGTTGGCATAATCTGCTGGGTACTGGTTGTTGCCAACCCCACCGTGTTTTAGTTTTAATGTATTTCTCTTGAACTGATAATAATAAGGTGGCCCAATGGCCGCCTTATTATTGTAAATCAAAACTACCCGTATAAAGAAAAGCCCAGCCTGGTTATGCCAGGCTGGGCTTACTACTTTTTAAGCTTTTGCCATTTTTCGCAAAAATTGCACCAATTGCGTTGTATATTGATGAACGAAGGCTCTCTGCTCTTCTGAAAGTGGACGCAATAAGTTCGCGAGAGATTCGGCGCAAGCGTCAGCAGATGACTCTGGCGCTAAGAACAGATCAACAACACGGCACTGCAGCGCATCGGCAAATAACTGCAAGCGTTCAAACTTGGGTGCAATTTTTCCTTGTTCCATGCGTGAAAGCGATTGCTGCCCAATACCGACTTTTTCTGCAAGTTCTTCCTGAGACATCGCCAAGGCTTTCCGGCGTAGACAAATGGCTTGCCCCACTGTTTGCGTCAAGGAGTTGGACCGTTCTTTCACCGCACCCTCCAGAAGAAATTCTGGAATTGAGTTTAAACGGTAGGAACTGCATTGACATACGCTTAAAAGCGTATTTTAAGGCGTAAAAGACGTAAACATTAAAATATCAGGCTGCAATCCCGCGCTACGCATAAACCCATAAGAGGGGGTTAAATGGTGAATAATCAGCTAGGGGCTTTAATCAAGCTTGTTGGCGTATTCGTTGTAAGCTTTTTTTGTTGGCGTGTGGATCAAGCGGGAACAACCTGGAAAAACTTCATGGCAAATGGTCAGTAGACAGGAAAGAAACCGTTGATTTGAGCAAAGAATACGGGAAGATGTCAAAAGAAATGAAATCTGAATTGATAAGTAGAATGGTCAGACCCTCATTAAATTTTGATGTTCTTGGGAAGACCGTTGAAATTTATTATACTGAAACTCAAAAGGATGCTTTCATACTTCCTTTTGAAGTAAAAAAAGATAAAAGCAATATAATTGTAATAACATTAAATAGCAGTGCACCTATTGAAATAATTTTTGATTCTGAAAGAAAAATAATAATGCGTTCTAAAGTGTTTTTGCAACAGACAGGCCTTGCTGAAATTGTATTAACAAAAACAAAGTAATATTGGGGAGGACTATTCATGTCTGATGTGAATGGAGAAATGCATAAGCCGTTTTCACAGAATCCAATGAAAATCGCCCACATAATTATTGCCGTCATAATGGCATGCCTTATAGTTGGAAGCCTGAAAGAATCCTATAACTACGGTTTGTTTACTAAGATCATAGCCTTCATCGCAGGCGTGATCAGTGGTTATTGGGGAACCTTGTTGGGTGACTTTGTACGAAAGCTTTTCATCCCAGACATGATTTTCACCACTGGAGGATTTTCCGCCATTGTGAAGCAAAAACTGTTCTGGTTTATTGGGCCACAAGCTGTAGCCGCGTTTTTTGCCGCTGCCATTGGGGCGGGCCTTATCGTTAAGCTCGCGGATCAATTTTAGCTTATTCCGATGGTAAAAGTTTTTGGCTTAAAAGGCATGCTCCCCAATGTGACTGAATTGGAAACAGAGCCCAGCAGGCCCCTATTAATAGGGGCCTGCTGGGCTCTGCAACCTATTGCAACGTTAATAACGACCTTTTTATTGGCTCATGTCCTCTTCGGACTTCTTGCGCAATCCGCTTCGGGTGCGTCACTTAATATCCAGAACGCTTATACTGAAATATATTTTTCCCCCAAGGGGGGTGCAGAAACTGCTATATCCAGAAATATCCGCGAAGCAACTGAAGATATCAGCGTTCTTGCTTATAGTTTTACCTCAGATTACATATGTGACTCCTTAATCTTGGCGTACAAAAAAGGGGTTCACATACGGGTAATACTGGACAAGTCACAACTAACAGCCAAAAATAGCAAAATCCAACGACTCAAAGACGCGGGAATCCCTTTGTATATCGACTACACTCACGCCATTGCTCATAACAAGGTCATAATCATAGATAGGCAAGTAGTTATCACAGGAAGCTACAACTTCACAAAGTCGGCTGAAGAACGCAATGCAGAAAATCTACTGATTATTCATAGTTGTTCATTAAGTGCAAAATATCTACAAAACTTTGAACTGCATCTGGAGCACGCAGGTGCAGAGTAATGTGTGAGAGATGAACTTTCTTGAAGATTTATATTTAAGGATACTGCTAAAATTACTTGTATTGTTCAATATAAGATTCATCCAGTTGAGTATTCATCATTTTCTACACCCGCGTATGCTCCTGAGTTCCCATGTCTGGCCTCGCCATTTTGGATTGCGCCCTTGGAGGAACATATGTCAACGAACTTGTCAGTATATCCTCATAGCAAAGCAACTGGTGTATGATCTTTTCATCGTGCTACCTTGGAACAAAGGTGCTCCCCCCAATTAGACTAAGTGTGATAGCTACACTTGACCGAAAGGAGAGCACTGATAACAAAAAGCGTAAAAACTATTTACTGGCATTCAAGGCCAAGGTGCCCCTAGCTCCTCTTTCCAGTCTACGGAATTGAGTTTGGAATTTGGCGTTCACTAGACGCAGATAGGGAGCAAATACTCAACGAGTCGGCAACTGGCGTTTTGGCTGAAAAGCCAAAAAGGAAAAGAGCTCCTACGCTTCCACCGTGCAACTTTGCAACTCGCGCTAACGGATGCCTTCAACGCAAATCCTGTGTGTACCTATCCCGTTTTTGCCAGTGTGTGCAGCCTCGAACACTGAAAGGGCTTCGGGAAAAGGTCCAGTACGCGCGGCAGAATCCCCTGCACTAGAGATATGGCCACGCCGTAATTGGTCATGGGGCATCCGGCCATATCCGCTGCGCGTTGTCGAGCCATCATCTGTCCCCGAGTAATCACGCACCCGCCGCAATGCACCACGGGTTTGTGCGTCGGATCATAGCCAGAAAATTCCTTGTCTGCGGTCACCGTGATTTCCAGTTCCCCCCCGCCATTTTTTGCAGCCAGCGCGACAGCTTGACATGTCCGATGTCGTCTTTCTGCGCAGGATGCAAACAGGCCTCCTGAATAAATAATCATGAGGCCAAAGAACTTACAAAATCTCTCGTCAAATGCCTATTGTCACCAGAGATAAACTGCATCAGGATATTCCTTCTGATCAAGTACTTTATAATGTTTTGACTGAAATCACTGTAGGTAGCAGCATAACTCATACCCGCCGGGGCTACATTTAAATTCAGGTTTAGGACGGCGAGATCTGTATAGTTCAGAATTTCATTCCTACGCACCATTTCCATGGCTATTACTGTCTTGTTGTTCGGATTCTGAATGGCCTGGTTTAAAATGGCCGAGAGCACTAGCGTATATGTACCCCAATATTCGCCATTACATGTGTAATGAATGTCAGCCAATGTATTGGCCGCAACCTTTGCATTCCCGCCAGTCAAATAGTCAAAAAAGCCCATATTCCCCTCTTTTTAGTTTGCAGTACCCTCAAGATAGCAGAGATAATTTCCTCAATTGGTGTAGGCGTGAGAGCTATTTTATAAAACCGAGCACACCATTTCAGATTATTTCGGATAGCTGAGTCAATAAGAACAAACTCAAGATACTTTCGCATATCGAACTTCGGAACAACGAACGGAGCATACAAGTAACTCCCTAGATATTCGCCACTTCACTGCGAGATCTGTCTATATCATTGGTGAGTAATGTGTTGAGGTTGCCAAGAATAGCCTTCCTCATCTCGTCTTCGGTAGTTTCACGGAGCTTAGCAAGTTGCGAAACGGTGGTGGTGATTTCGCGCGGGCGGATTGGCTTTCCTTGGACAAGGACAAATGGTCCATCCGTCTCCGTAAGAAGTCGATCACCGGGTAGCTTAGCTATGAGTTGACTATGCTTCGGCGAGTTGAGCATTTCCTTGTTGATAGAGAAATAACAGCCCCAAGCGGCGGCTCGTCTAGCCTCAGCTATAGATCCGGTGAACCAGTGCAGAACAACTCGCCCCTTATTTGGAGGTAGAACTCTCTCAATATAGGTAAGCACTTTCCCGACAGCTCTAGTGCTATGCACAGAGAGAATTTTCCCACCCTGTTCAGCACACGCACGAAGGATTCTCTCGAATATACGCTCTTGGTCGGGTAAACTGCGATAGAACCGAGGACCAGCGTCAAGCCCGATCTCACCTACGTAACGCGCGCCTGCCAGATACTGCTCAAATAGAGCTATCTCGTTTGCCCGTTCGGCAACGAGCTGCGGGTGAAGGCCCAATGCGACACGAACATGCGTGGCGTGTGCTGCCAGTTCACAGTTCCGTGCCCACGCCTTCGGCGTGGTTGTAACTGCAAGCGTGGACACTTTTTCTCGATCACATTCTGCAATTAACTCTGCATGGCCTTGGTACAGGTCGAGGTGGCAGTGAAAGTCCACCCAGTAGGATTTTTGGCTGTCTCGTTCGTTCACAGCGGCCTCGCAACAACACCTTCTAACAATCGGCCAACCTCCTGCATTCCTGCAAGGTAGACAGCTTCGTAAGAAGCAAGTTTGTCTAGGTGATCCGTTAAGGGGCCAGGACGAAGGATGTCCAGCCTGGCCCGACTCGGCTTCCGAATGAGTCTAGACAATAGAAATTGGAATGAGCGCACATGTTCTCCTTCCGCCATTTTAGTATTAAGAATTTGCCCCCTCAAGTCGGGGATGCGGTATGGGGTGTCATCAACTCCCCAAGCTTCAAGGATTGCAGCACGACGGATCAAACAAGGTACACAGCGCCCGCAGTGTTTTGGATCGCGCTGCCTGGGGTCTGGGTCATAACGGCGACCTCCTGGCGAGGAGCAAGACATGGTATACTTGGCTTCTCGTTGAAGGAACGGGAGGTCCGCACAGGCTTTGGCCATTTGCCCCTTAGTTAGAAACGCATAAGGGTTCACAAGGCGAATTCGAAGCCCAAGTCCACTCAAGAGTTCGTCAAACCGAGCCATGTAATAGGGATGTGTTGTTCGGGTACTAAGGGCACCGAGGCGAAGGCGGTCTAGCGGTACATTGAGTGAAATTAGACCATTTTCGGGCACGTACACGGTCATGTCATTACCGATAGCATCCGCGGTCAGCGAAGCTAGGGCAAAGAACAGAAAAGAACGACCACGCTGTGAATTTTCTACAAATCTGGCTGCAATGGTATTGGTCGGGAAGATAACCCTAGCTTGGATACGATGTATTGTTTTGCTGTGGTAATGTTGCTTCAAGACATGTGCACAGTGGTCCTGATATCCAGGAGTAAGATTGTCTCCATAGTGGCTCACCAGTATGGGGCTTTCGCCGGAGGCAATAAGGTCTATTGCACCTATGAAACTATCTAGTCCTCCTGAAAATAGGCAAACCGAGGAGGGAGTTGCTAAGGGGAGAATACTTGGGGGAGCTGCCAGCGTGCCAACTTCAGGGGGACGAGGACGAAAGTGAATATGCCACCGATCTCCTGTCAGAAATCTCAACATCTTGTTGATGAGAGACCCTTGAGTAATCCATCGCTCAGGATCTTGGACGGGCACGTGAATATCAATCTTTCTCGTCCATGCATCCTGTGCATCAGCCGCCCGTGAGATACGGGTATCAGCCGCGGTGATCGCGGCAGCGAGCAATACCAAATCTACGGATGTTTCTGAAGGTCGCAACCCCAACTCTCGGAGTTGGCGTAACACGTTGCTTAGTCCAAAACACAGGCCAGAGTTAGCGATAAATTGGATATCCGTCGTGTACGTATTGGGACTTGACATCTCAATTTTTCCTGTATCACTAGGCCCGAGCCGGGCAATGATATTGTGATGCCTCATCTCTGCGCCTCCCCTGCGGCGGCAACAAGTTCGAACGCCGTTTCATATATTTCATCAACAACAGCTGCGATGTCTCGATCTGACAAATGCTCTAGGGAGTCAAGACGCCCCGACAGCATCCCTCGCGTTGCACCAGAAACAAAGTCGTGAAGTTGTTCTTGTGCATACTCCACAGCCGAGACATCCTCGGGAAGCGAAATCGCACGACCTCCGATGTCGGCCATGACGCGTCCTTCAATAGATCTGGCAACAAAATTAAGGAAAAAATCCTTCAGTTGTTCCGAGGTTATGGCGTCAATCCCCCCTACGCCAGCCTCGGCCATATCGCCGATGGACTCCTGCATGGCTTCACGCGTGATGGATTGGTCAATAGTGCCACCTGGGGGGCAAAGAACCTCAAAAATTGCGATAAATGTATCCACCGCAGGGCGCCCGATGAGCTCAGGAATATTGAGTTGGCGCAGAGTTTCCGCTGATCCATTTCGTTCGAAATCACGGATGACCTGAAGCATTGCCCGGGCGGTTGCGCGGGGTGAGGACATCCGATGGACAGCGTTTCGTGCTCCTCCAGTCCCTTTACGTACATAATTTGAGAGAGCTCGCCCGAGGATCGCTCGATCACCCGATCTGCAATAGCGCGAAAAAGCACTGCGTGCCCCGCGCAGTTTACCGGCTCCATCAGTATCAGGGAGGCGGGGCGGGGTTTGTGGTGTTGTGTTTGGAATCTGAGGTTGGGTTGGATAAGATACCGGCAAGGCTGGGTCGCCGGGAAGACTCGGCTGTCCAGTTGGGCTTTGAGGCACCAGAGATGGCTGCGGATCATCAACAAAGGGAGGGATAAGCCCATTCGACGGCCCACCGTAGCATTTCGATGTACCCATTCTTTACCTTCCCTCCTTGAGCTTTAGCATCCCTTGCGCAGATTTTTGAAGTGCCTTGTTATCTTCTAAATTGCTCCATTCCTCTAGGATTGAATAATATTCAATACGGGTAACGGAATCTGAGAGACAACTCAACCAACTGGACGCTGCCCAAGCCCCAGATTTATCCGTCGGCAGTTCCCTAATGAACGTGAGAAGACGTCGCTGTAGCACCGGGTGCTTTTTCACTAACAGCACAAGACCATCGACTCCCTTTGGCTTCGCCTTGAAATTGTCTTCTTGGAGGATACGTCCTCGGATCGCCTCGAATACTTCTTCCTGGTCGGGGCCAATAAGTTTTCCCACCTCCTGCGCGGCACCACTGACGGCCATCTGCGGCCCCATCAATACATCAACAAGCTGTTCCAAGTGACTGTTCGTCACAAACCCACCGAGAGAAGTCCGCTTGTCTCGCGTAACAAAGACATATGGGCGAAGGTCAACATCACCAAGGGGTGGGTCAATCATCGCCCACCCCTTCACCCAATCACTTTTCTCCCATTCAGCCACTTCGGGCGGGAGCGATGGGGCAGAATTCGCCCCATGGTGCTCTTTTTTCTCAACAGCCCTGCGGCCCTCACCTCCTTCTGATGGACGAACAGGCCGCACATACGTCTCAAACGCGCGCATAACCTCTGGTTTGCCTTCGGCGTGATTTGCAGCTAGGCGAGCGATTTGTTCATAGAATTCGGGTTTGAAGCGTTCCGCAAGCATAATTTTCGCTAACACAGGCCTTTTAATTTCCGCACCAAACCCACGGGCGGCCGCGATGGCTTGCCGAAGCATCATTGAGTTGAGAAAACGCTTAATCTGGCGGGGATTGCCTCGACTTCCTTCGCTCAAAATGCTCGTGACATGTGCGCTCATTGTCTGGGCAAACGCTATTTCTTGCGGCACATCACCCTGTAGCGCAGCCTCAACGGCACGCTGGTCAAGCCCTCGGCTTGCCCATGGTTTCTTCATATCCTCACGTGCCGCACTAAGAAGTCGGACAAAACGTGCATCGGTTGGCCCCAAAACACTCTCGGCAATCAGGAGCGCCACATAGATCCGGGTTTCGGCTGCCCCTAGGGCTGGTATACGAAATGGTACTTGGATCAATTTTTCGAGGTAATTTCTAGCGTAGCTGACAGGGCCGGAACTTGGCGGCAAGTCTGGGAAATGCTCGCGGACAGCGTATTCTATCATCATTTCGTCTGCACCGATGATGAATGCAGTATGATCGACAAAGAGGAACATGCGGATTGCTTCAAGAGTTGCGATAGCTGTCTTGGGAAGGCAGCGGTCAAGGTCATCCACAATGACTACAAGCTGGTCAATGTCTGCTGATTCGAGAAGAATTTTGAAATCATTACGAAAGGCGTGAATGTGCTCGGAGAGGTTGCCACTGCCACTTGGAGTTTCTTTAATGAATTCGCTAGCCTTTTTAGCTGCTTCTTCAAAATCACTCGCAGAGACGCCTGCCTGCACTTTAGATGCAAAAGAAGTGACAAAGTCACAAAAATCATTCATCTGACCAAACGTGGGAATGCCTGTGGCAACTGTAAATGCATACCCTCCAGCCTTTTGGACGAGCTTAAGCCAATCAATCCGCTTTAGCACCTTCTTTGCAGCTTCAGCGACCTTGGTTGAGGCCGGGCGAGCCCGCCTGAGCTCTTCGACAATCGTTTCAATGACAACGATTTTCGCATCTTCGAACCCCTCAAACGCCCAACCATTGAACCAGAGACATAAGACGCGATTTTCCCCAGCCAACTCGCCCTCAATCATTTTGAGAACGCTCGATTTACCAGCCCCCCAATCACCATGTACGCCAATGGTCATCGGAGCCTTCGGTGTATTGAGGATCAAACTAACAATGGTTTGAGCAATCGCCTCATAGTGGAGAAGGTCTGTAGCCGTTTCCTGGTCGTTCAAGAACATGCATACTCCGGCGTATGTTTGTACCAGTTTGAGCTTTTTATATAACTGCATTTACGTAATGTTAAATTTGTTACTCTATCCCTGCTATGAAATCAATAAAGCTGGTTTTTTGCATATGACATGGGCACGCGCTCTTGTGTTCAACAGCATTGCATCGCTAACGAAACATTCTAACTCAGAGCTGGATTTTTGCTAAACAACCGCGGATAGCATGTGGGCAGATAAGGTGAATTCCCTGCTCAGAACATCTAGTTGCTCCTGAACTTTTTCCTAAGCTGAGAGATGCTGCTGATCCGAGTCATGCCAAAATCTCGAATACCATCGTTGTAAAATCCCTTGGTATGGTCTTTTGCCAAGTACATTGCCTGTCGTACAACGGTATCAATCTTGCTTTCGTATTTGGGGTCATCACTGCGCAAGATAATGCCATTAGCTTGCCTGTTGCCGTCAGGATCCCTGTCGCAATGGTGGATCAGCCCTTTAGGATCCACATTGAGTATCCTGCCCCACATTTTTTCTGCTAGTTCAATGTAGGGATAGTACCAGCAAGTCTTGTTACCATCGAGTAAGAGCATGCAATGATAGTGTTGGTTGTCGCTTCTGAGAGATTGCTCTCTTACCCAAAAATATGCTGGAGATACCCCATTACGTGAACACTGTTGAATAAGCAGTTTCATGAGATCTGACATGTCGCTGTTATCTTCAACAGCCATAAAGCTTTTGGGGTAAGTGACATCAAAACGAACAACCATTGTTTTGCTGAATGACGTCGTGTACTCCGTAAGGAGTATTGCTAAATTGTTATATATAGCTTGCCTATACAGGCTATGGTCATTTTCATATATCTTTTCTATAAAGTTGATGTTATGCATTTGAATTCCCTATTTATGTTTATACACTATCTTTCTACACATATATCATGTTGATTTTTGTATTTATAACTATGCAAATTGTTGTAGTGTAGATGTAATAACTATAGTTCTTATATAAGTACTACAATCATACCTTCGCTGTTGATGCAGGTAATTCAGGTCGGTCAAGCTAAAAACCTCAAGCCAAGCAAGCTTAATTGGGTATATGAGTTTGAGGGAATTAGCTTTTGCATATCATTGGGGCTCTGCACTTTGGATGGCTTAATCCGTTCATTCTAGAAAAACATATCGACATGCCATCACCCGTCAATTTGCACCGAGAGTCTTTGAAGTGCTTCACATGAATCCCTTGGCACAATTAAGCGCCATAAGCCTATATTGTGTGTTTAGAAATATTGCATGGTGCCTACTCATAGTGCTCAATCTTGTCGGGGGAAGAAACGAAAACTTCCCTTGGACACTCAAGAAGACGATAAAGGCGTCTAGGGTTACTTCCTAGACGCCTTTATCGTCCTCTGATTGAATTTTCCGCCCTTAGTGTAAGTTTATCTCCAATCATAGAAATATGGATGTAGTGCGATCTTAAGGTTATTGCTCGCATCATCGTAGACAACCAGATAATTATGGCGACCAAGAAGCTGTAAAGCGTTATTGACCTCTTTAGACTTAACGCCAATGCGTTGCTGTATGGTCGTCGAATCTATACCGTCATCTATAAGTTTGTCTTGCTCCCAACGGTCCGTGATACGATAAAGGCTTTCAAGAATCTTTTGCGCAACACTGTACGCAACTAATCCACACGGATCGTAAGCGTATCTGACGTGCGGAAAGTTGGCACGAACGAGAGCGATCCCCTGCCGCATTTCTTCCTCGGCAATGGAGCACAAATGCGGTTGATCACTATTCCATGCGTGAATATCCCACGCAAAGCGTACTGCCTGTCCGTGAGCTTTACGTAACCACGGCTCGGCAGCTTCAGGCATACTTGAGATTACTTCGTTGCGGACTTCTTCCTCAAAACTGTGAATGAGCGTCAATGCCTCGGGTGTTACACCAACTTGATAGCGTGGGGCATTCCTGTCTTGAGTATGGAACAGCTGAAGTAGCTGTATTATTTTTACATTGTATGCTTCAATCGGCACCTCAGTGCTGGGAGCTTGTGAGTCAGGTGTTGCATCCTTGTAAAAATACGGCACAAAACGAGCTGTTACGCCAGTTTCATTCAAGGTTTCGTTACTATAAAAATTACTAGCCACTATCGGCTGCACCAGATTGACCATTGGCAACGCCGGGTGGGCTAGCTCAATCCGCATTTTGGCGTTTTCATAAACGTATGGTTCTTGTGTGTGGCCCCGAAGAAACAGATTTGCAGCTTCTGGTGAGCTGACCATCTTGCTGGCGATCATATTGCCTTCGGCTGTGATGCACCCTTGACACTCACCCTGTTCACTAAGCGTGGCAGCCAATTGAAAAGGTGTACCCTTATCCACTAATAACTGCGTTGGAGGATGGACAGTTACACCCTGCGATAGCTTTAGGTTAAATTCCGTGGCCTCATCAATGGCTTCCTTCAAAATCTCAATCGCGTCCTGCTGCGCATGGCCGCTACTTTCTTCAATGGCCGAGATAAGTATTTTTTTCGCGCGCATGCCTGCAGCGTTTTTTGTCAACCGTACATTTTCATTATTTTTTTTGATGCGCTCCTCATAGCCTTCGTTCGCTTTGGAACAAAACTGGTTACATGGGGAACGAAGATGTGACACAAGCGAGGATTTTCTTGTCCCAGAGCCGGACGCTTGAAGCAGGATATCAACGGCAGGCTCAGACCAAGTCTCCGAAAGTTTGACGGTGACTCGCCCCCAGGTAGCAATTGAAGTGGCTCCAAGGATGCAAAAGGCCACGCCAAGAGGGTCTAAACCTGTAATCTTAGAAAGATAGAGCGCAGTGCCTACAATACCACCTGGCAAGGTACATGTGAAGGATGCATCCAATTCCTGCTGTGCTAGCGGTATGATCTCCGATCTTTTAAGGCACCGTTGCTTACGAGCAATGCGGCGCCTGCGCTCGATCTCTTCAGTGTTTTTCTTATACTCTTTGGCTTCCTTCATTAATCGATTGGCCCGTTCCAATTCATAAAATGGATCAATCGTCTGAGCATTTTGAGAACCAAGCCCTCTTAGCAGTGAAGGGTTCAACTGTGTATCACCATTGAATCTATTACGCACAGCGGGGGTATTTTCATGGTTTCGTGTCGAGCGCGATATTGGGAGAACTATACTCCTTGCGCTTCCACCATTGCTCGCAGCCACATCAATAAGATCATCTAAACCGTCCATTGTGTGCTCCTTTTGCAGGTGGCCTGTCTGCCGGGAGCCAAGTCTCCCGGCAGACAGTATTGGTTTGAGCTAATCCCCAAGATCCACAATGACTTCCATCTGGGTCGGAACAGTCGAAAAATGCTGACGGAAGGTTATCGTTTTCAGCTTCTTGAGTCTGTCGGGATGGGTATTTTCAATTTTATCCAGAGCGGTGTTGAGCAGATTTTCCGTGACACCACGGATCATCTCGGCATCAGGCGCAACCGGGTATACCTCTGGGGGGAGGACCTCTACCTTGACAACATGACCTTTAGCCACCGGCATATTTTCATCATTCTTAGCAGTGTTCATTTTCGACTCCTGGGAGGTAAGAGGTTAATTTCGTGCCATGCCCATCTTGCTCAACACGGACGTACTCGACAGAACCGTCTGCAAATTGAGACAGAGCCTTAATCGGTGTGGATGCCGTAACCAGCTCATACGAAGGGGCAACGGGAGAGAGTTCTCCGGCCATGAACAAATGCGCAAGTATCTCGCTCAACTGAGGCTTACTAAGGTGCTGCCGCAGCATGATCGCAAGCTTCGGGTGCCCTGCACGATAATCAGCCGCTACTGCTTCACGCTTTGCCCTTTTGTCGCGGGCTGAAAGGCGATTGCGTGTTTTCGGATTCATAACCGTGGAGGCATTTGTATCTTCGCCTTGCAACATGGCTCCTTCGACATTTGCCGAAAGTGGCCCTGGACTCTCTGATCCGTTCATAGTCACTCCTTACTGAGCCCCCCTGCAATGTTTGCAGAGGGAGCTCAGACAATAATTAAAGAACAGTTCGCACACTGGCTTGCCCTTATTGCCAACCAAGCGGATACCATGACAACGCTCTGAAAACTTTACCCACAATTTGGAACTCAATGGGCAAAGATAAAGCGTAAGTCGCATAAGGCGTTAGCGAATCACGGTCGGATCAATTCGATGATTGGCCATAAATGTCGCCACATCATCCCAGCAGTACCGAACTGATCTCCCAATTTTGGAATAGGGCATGCCTTTTCTTAAAAACCTATGTGCCCTAAGCGTTGAAAGGCTCAATTTTGTGAGATCGCTAACTTCTCTTTCATCAAGCCAGCGCTTCACATCAGTGTCAGCGGACATGTAATCCTCCAAATAAAAAAATGGGGGCGTGCCATTCAGCACGTCCCCATAGTTATTTGGAGTCAAATGGTGATAATAGGAAAAATTTTAAGAATTATTTACCATGCACAACAATGAATGGCGTGATTTTTTCAGATTTTTTCATTCCGAAATTCGATATTTATCGTTGCCAGCTATTGGCCGTCCACGATTTTCAATCCAAAGCGGTAAATTGTTCTCTCTAGCAAATTTTTTTACCTTATTACCCAGTTTACTGCAGGCAGTGTCTTTAGCCGCTTCAGTTGTCGCCTTACTTGACTTTGACAAAACTTCATCAAAAATTTCTTTCAATGAGCAACCTTTAAATTTCAATCCTACGAAAAGTTTGTATTTACCAAAATCTTCTTGAGAGGTGTCCCCCTGTTGGGGAAGGGTAAATTTATCCCACTCATCCGTTTTTTCTTCAATGCTTTTCTCTTTTTTTTTCTCAATAAAATCACGAAAATCTGCAATCTTTATAAAAAGACCTTGCTGGCCTCGTAGTATATCACGCCGAGCAGTTTGATAAGAAATGTTGTATTTTCTGGCATATTCATCAATACTAAAGAGATCAGAAAAAACTTCGATTCCATCTTTCGTTTTTGGAACGTCATAAAAATAATAATAAGCAAACTCTGATGCGTACGCCAACGTTCTCGCCGAATTATAATCCTTAAAGTCCAGTATTCTTTTTGCTTTATTAAGATAATACAGCGGAACACCATAAAACATTATGTTGTTATAGAGAGCCTGCAATAGCACTGTGATATCATCAAGTTTTACCGAACCAGCAGTCTGCATAGTTAAACATGCATCTTTCAAAAAAGCAGCATGTATAATAATGGTAAACTCAGATTCATCACGAGAATATTTTGAAAAATTATATAGCTTTTTCATTGAAATGGTATATTCGTACTCACCTGATTCTCGTCTGCTGAAAGGGTCAGATGTAAACCCATCATAATCAACTGTAAGCCGCCATTCACCAGTCATTTCATTAAGTTCAAACTTAAGGCAACTTGGTAAATCGTGCTTTAATAAAACCAACATTTCTTTTTGGCAATCAAAGTCAATTTGTCCAAATAAAGCAGCATCATTCGAATACAAAATTTTGTCATCAAGCTGTGATACTGGATAAAGTTTATTTTTTAAATCAGCATCATAGACAATAAGCCCATCTCCATATGCATTGAGAAGCTCTTCAAGGCTTATTTCCAACCTCTCAATAATTTCATACGCACAAATCCATTCATTGCCTTTCTTCTCTAACGCCTTGAGATAGTCAGTTTGCGCATTATTATCCATTGTGGCCCTGCTTATTATCAGTCGTTGCTATAAATATTTCATCAGCGACCCTCGCCGCACGCTGCATCGCTTCATCGGCAAGGTGGGCGTATCGTTGGGTCATTTGCGGACTGGAGTGCGTCAGCAATTTCTGCAATGTGTATAAATCGACTTTGCCGCTAGAAGCAAGAAACGAGGCGTAAGCATGGCGCAGACCATGCAGGGGCCGAAAATTCTCTGGGAGACCAGCACGTTGTTTTACTCGTATCGCAATTTTACGAAAATCCTTACGTTGTGCACCATTTTTACCCGGAAAAACAAAGGGACTGTCGGTTTTCTTGACACCCCGCAGTACAGCCCGTGCCGCATGTGAGAGGGGAATGCGCTCTGTCGTGCCTTTTTTGGCAACTTCTCCTCGCAGCAGAATGAAACCGCTTTCAAAATCTATGTCGGCCCATTGAAGTGCCATCAGAGCCCCTTTGCGCATGCCTGTAATCAGTGCAAGTCGCAAGAATGCTGCGGCATCCTGATCCGGTTCCCTGTCAATGGCTTCGAGATATTTTTTCAACTGATCGGCTGTTAGGCTTTCCGTTTTTTGATTGTCCACTTTCGGCATCTCAAAATGAAGCTTTGAAGGGTCTGTGGCTGCGCATAGTCCTTTTTTGACGCCAAACCTGACTATACGGCGAAGTAGTGCAAGGACATGTTTTGCGGTTTGCGGGCTTTTGCCCATTTTGAGCAGCTTATGACGAAGCTTGTCAGCATCTAGCGTGGTGATTTCATTTGGTGTTTTATTTTCAAAAAGGCTTTTTATATAGATGTGGTATCTGCTTATATCTGCTTTCCTGGCTTTCCCGTCATCAAAAGATTGCTGATACTGATCCCAGAGTCTGGCGATGGTCGGCTTGGTCACTTCTGCCGCTTTCGCTGCGAGAACAGCTTCACGGATTTCCTTACGGGAAACTCGCTTTCCTTCTATGCGTTCGGCCCTGATGCCGGACGCCCTGGCTGGGGTCATGTCGTCCGCATACTGTCTGCCAACCTTTTCCTCGATAACTTTACCGTCTTGCTTAAAAACGATATAATAAACGCGTTCCTCACCGGATTTGCCTTTGCGCTCGGCAATCCGGAAAAAGACTCCAGGGTAGTTCGTCTTCATGCGGGCTTTTCCAGTCATGGCAATCCTTCCTCTGAATTTCCAACCGTATTTCCAACCTTATCTGCTGATTCTGATGCCAAAAGATGCAACTAGATGCAAGTCTATTTATGGCTATCCATCCAAAATTGATTAATAATAAAAAGAAATGAAAAATGAGGCAAAATTAGAGCGTTGGCCTCCGGAGCCAAAGGTCGTGAGTTCGAATCTCGCCGGGCGCACCATTTAGAAAAGAAAGCACTTGGGTGTGAACCCTGAGTGCTATTTTTTTGTCTTTACGGCGTTGATCGCCGCTTCAAGCTCCTTCCTCCACAAAAATGTGAAGCGCTAAGAGCTTATTCAACCTCTCCTGTTTTTGCCATTATTTTGCGGGGCGAGGCCGAAACCTCGTTCGCTGCCACCAAGGGCGCGGCCATAAGACCCCTGCCCCGCCAATCTCTGTTGCTTCATCCGTTAAGGGGTTCGGAGAGCATCTGGCAGCATTCGTAGCGCTATAAGCTTGCTTTTCGAGGCAAGGTATATCCCTAACTGTTTGAGCTGTGTGAGAGGTCGCAGTACGAATAGCAGGGCTTGGTCGAAAATCAGTGAAGCCAGAGGGCTGCCATCAAATCGTAACGTTCTTGCCTCCAGAAAGCCACTTGGCGCTGTCTATGATTAAACGCAACAGTCGCCCCATGACTGGTCCATCATATATGTTGCTCTATTGAAAGGATATTGTGCCTCTCCCCATTCCTGGGTCGGTTTCATGCCGACCCTTATTCGTTGCGGCGTATCCGTGTTCGCCGCTAGGTGTATCTCCACCCCGTGCCCACGCTCTTGAAGTCAGCACGCTGTGTGACGTCTGTCGTCATGCCCTGTAATGGGGCGTGTGGCTGGGTGCTGTGCGCAGGCTTGGCGAGTCTTGCCGCGTTGTGACTATCCCACTGTCCTTTTTATGCTTTGTTGCCGAGATAATGATTGCGCCAACGATGTTTGTGCAGATGTACCTGCCGGACATGATTTGTTTGTGTGCGTAGTCTGCTGAAATACCAACAAAAACTTGTTTGACCACGCTCTTGGGTGGGGCGGTTCCCAGGCCTCGTCATTCTCAGTTTTGACGTCATTTTTAATTCCAACGCTGATTTGAGGACGTGCTCTTGAGAAAATGCTTCGATTTGGAAATTTTGTAATACGCAGAGATAGTTTTTGATTTTGCCCGTATTTCATACTTTTTTACTTTGAATTCATAAAAACTGAAAACTGATATTGACAATGCCCGTCTCCTACTGATTTAATAGGTCTTCGTTGGCCCCTGGTAATGCTCTGTGAGCGCCACCAGGAGAAGCAGCCCGCCGGGATTGGCCCGCGCGGGCTTTTTTTGTAGTTTATCAATTAATATGTTTAACTATATTGCTGTCGAACGCCACTCAAACGGTGCCGCGCAAGTACAAGGCAAGTCGCTGCCGTGCCGGATCGCCTTAACGTGGATTTTTACCAATATTTATCGGCATAGGGTGATTTTTTAGCCACCTGTGAGCAGTGGACGTATCCAAATGCTGATCCCGCCACAGGACAGGGTGTCAGCATGATTAATAGTGAGCATATCAGCTATGGATACCATATAGGTGTGGTAATAATTATAGTTGTTCTATGTAGTTAAAATGGGACCTATAGCTTGCTAAATTTTCTCCGATATGTTGTTTTGTACAACCCGGTAAATCAAGAATATCAACGACGTTTGCCGACGCCGTCTTCTTCCCTCACAATCTGCAACTAGTGCAGTTAGTATATATTTTTTAAAAAAGAGCCGAATTTTTTCAACTCTTAGACAAGCAGTATCGCCATGAATTCATTTTCTTTGCGTGGAAAATTTCTTCTGACAATTACTATTGGGGCCGTGGCGCTTGCCGTCATGTTTGCCTTTTCCCTCGACTCTGTATCCACCCTGAACCGTTCATTTTCGCAAATGCGTGACGTGGATGTGGTGGGCAAAATGACCAGTCTTGAAATCGCCAAGGACATTAACTACGTAAGCCGCCTCACCCGTGACGCCATGCTGGGAGGTGACCTGGAAAAAGATATCAAGCAGCAGAGCGACATTGCCAAACGCAATGAGAACCGCTTTCAGCAACTTGCTGCAATGCCGTTCAGCAGCCAGGAACAAAAGATCATAGCTGACGCCCAAAAGGCCGCTATCAGCTTCATTGCCAACGGCAGAGACGTGCTTTTGCCGCTCAAGGAAGTTCCGGTTGAGGACCGCCACAAAAGTTACGGCGACTATGCCAGAGTGGCCACCCCGTACGCTATGGCCTACCGCGAGCAGGGCGGCCAGTTCGACAAGGCCATGAATGCCCGCTTTGACGCCGCCATGCAGCACATGCAGGGGCAGATCGAGCAAAGCCGTACCAATATGTGGATAGTGCTGGGGCTTTCTATGCTGGCTATTTACGGCGTGGGTTTTCTCTCCACCAGCCGCGACCTTAACGTCATGCGCCAGTGCGTGGCCTTCGCGCGCCAGTTGGGTTCCGATGATCTGGACGCCAGGCTGGATACCAGCAAAAAATCTTCCCTCACGCCTCTGGTGCTGGCTCTCAATGCCACGGCAGATAATCTGGCCGGGTTCAGAGCTGAAACAAGCAGGGCCACTGCCGAGGCCCAAAAAGAGCGGGACGAGGCGCAGGTATTCATGAAGCAGGCGCAGGAAGCCAAGGAAAACGCCGAAAAGGCCAAGGCAGAGGGCATGCTTTACGCCGCAAATCAGCTTGAGGCTGTTGTGAAGGCTCTCAACTTTGCCTCTGAAAATCTTTCAGATCTCATCCACAGTGCCAACAACGGTTCCACGCAGCAGGCAGACCGCGTGCGTGAAACAGCTTCGGCTATGGAGCAGATGAACGCCTCCATGCTGGAGGTGGCCCAAAGCTCGTCCCACGCAGCTGATACCGCTGACCAGACCAGAAACAAAGCCCAAGAAGGGTCTTCATCCGTTACGGAGTTGCTCAACAATATCCGTCAGGTGCAGCAGCAGGCTGGAGAAATGAAGGACGGCATGGCCGGACTAGGTGTTCAGGCCGAAGCCATTGGCAAGGTGCTGAACGTCATTGCCGATATTGCAGACCAGACCAACCTGCTGGCCCTCAATGCTGCCATTGAAGCGGCCCGTGCGGGCGATGCCGGACGCGGTTTTGCCGTGGTGGCCGACGAGGTGCGCAAGCTGGCCGAAAAAACTATGACGGCAACCCGCGAAGTGGGAGAAGCCATTGGCGGTATCCAGTCTGGCACAACGCAGACGATTGACGTTGTTACCCGCACGGTATCCCGCATTCAGGGCGCGGGCGAACTGGCCGACCAGTCCGGCGCGGCTCTGGCCGAGATCGTGTCTATGGTGGACATGACCACGGATCAGGTGCGCGCCATCGCCGCTGCTTCGGAAGAACAATCCGCCGCCAGCGGAGAAATAAACCGCAGTCTGGACGAAGTGGACAGGATTTCCGGCGAAAATGCCGAGTATATGCAGCGGTCTTCAGAAGCTATTCTGGAACTTTCCCGGCAGGCCAATGTGCTTCAGGGACTGATTAGCGAAATGAAGCAGGGAGGCGGCGCGGCTTAGAGCAGAGTAACGTTGAAATGCTTCACACTTCAACGTTGTCTTTACAAACGGGCATAATAACATCCCCCACCTTTCGCGTGCTGTTGGCAGGTGAAAGAGTGGGGGATGCTTTTGGGAGTATGCGGTAAGCTCAAGGCAGAAGACTCTGGGCCATTTTCTGCGCATTCACAGTAACACGCGCCAGCGCCGGTCTTCGCAGCGCAAAGGCTTACAGGTCTTTGCCAGGGGGCTGCTGTCTTGAAATGCGGCCCTGAAGGCATGCTCTCTTTGAAGCGCATGCTTCATTTCTGTCTGTCGGGCTGGTTCTTTTTACTTTTCCTCATCAAGCTCCGGCGGCAGGGCGTAGTCCTTCATGTAGCCCACGCCAAAGTGAATGAAAAAATCGGGGTATCCGTCAATGGGCAGCCAGAATACTACCGGGGTTTGCCCGCCGGGGCCTTCTTGCGCTCCCTTCACCCAGGACGCCGCATGATTTTTGACCGTCTTGTGCGCAAGGCATCCCTTATGGGCTTCTGCCGGGCCGTGCTTTGCGCAGATCATGCCCACGTCTCTTCCCAATGACTTACAGGCCGCATTCAGGGCCACAATACGCTTGGATTTGTGGGCCAGTTGCACTCCCTCGGGAAAGTGGTCAAACATAAGGTGAAAGGCTTCAATAAGTTTTTCATCCACCTGAATTTCATCGTTCATATGTTTCCTCGATTGCGGGTTTACAGGTCAGGTCCGTTTCTGACAGCAGGATTTGTCAGTAAATATTGCCTGCCTGTGCTTCGCGTTGACTTCATACGGTTCTTACGTATCATTGTTAAAGATGCTTATATATGACGAAAATGTACTCATAATGTTGTCATAAATGAGAGATGATATGAGAAAATTTCTGGCTGATATTCCGTATTTTCTGGAGGCCGCCAACCACCCGACATTTACCCAGGCTGCGGAAGCTTTGGATATTCCGCTTGCGACGCTTTCACGGCGCATTGCGGCGATGGAGCAGTCTCTGGGGGTGAAGCTGTTTTTCCGCAACACGCGCATCGCCGGATTGACGGAAGACGGCAAGGAAATGCTGGAGAGCTGCAAGTTCATCATGGCCGAGGCCCACAGCGTCAGGGACAGGCTCATGCAAAAACAGACCGAACCGGGCGGGCCCATACGCATGTCGGTTGAGTCATTTGTGTACCATTGCTGCATGCACGGCGCTTTGGGGCCTTTTGTGGAGCAGTACCCGCAAATAAGCCTGCACACCGTATTTTCTACAGAGTGGAAAGACCTGCACAGAGAACCCTTTGATCTGGATATCAGAACCGGCCCCGTTCCCTACCCGGACCTCAAGGTCAGAAGGCTTTTGTCTATGCAGCCCGCCCTGTTCTGCACCAGAGAATTTTTGGATAGGCATCCCCACCCCGAGCATCCGGGGGATCTGGCCCGTATGCCGTTCATAGCGCAATCCAGCGAGGGACGCCCGGTAGTGACCTGCTCAAAACAGGGGCAAACGGAAACCGTGGCTTTGCAACCAAGGCATACAGTGCAGAGCATTGGCCTGGCGCTGGAATTGCTGCTTGCCGACCAGGGGATGACAACGCTTATCCCCCAGCTTGCCAGTGCGTATGATAAAGAAGGCAGACTTGTTCAGCTTTTGCCCGATTGGGAGTTGACGAAAATAGATATAAACCTCACCTTGCCCAGTGACCGTCCACCCAAGCGTATACGCCTGTTTGTGGACCATATCGTCGCACATTTTCAGGGTTTGTAGTGGCGAGGTGCCATTGCCTCGGTGCACTTGGTGCTGACGGCGCAAGACCGGACGTGACGGGCTGCATGTATCAGCGTTTCTTGCCAGCGCAATGGCAATAATACTGCTGCGTGGGCGCATGACTTGGCGGGCCAGTGCCTGCCGTGCGCCTGCGTGCCTTCAGAGGGATGGCGCCAAGGGCACGCTGCGAACGAACCCCCTGATTTTACTGCCAGGAAGGAGAATTTATGAGCAGCCACCAAGAGCAATGGAGCCGTTTACTGGCCCCTTACCGCAAGACCCGTCAGGATAAAAATCTTGCCCCTCTGGATGTGGTGCGTAATCCTTTTGTGCAGGACTATGACCGCATCATTTTTTCCAGCTCTTTCCGCAGGCTGGCCAAGAAAACCCAGGTACACCCCCTGGTGCGCAACGACCATATTCACAACCGCCTCACCCACTCGCTTGAAGTAAGTTGCGTCGGGCGTTCACTGGGGCTTCAGGTTGGGCAGGCGCTGGCGGAGAAAGGAGACCTGCCGGAGGGTTTCACCCCCGACCACCTCGGCCAGATCATACAGGCGGCCTGCCTTGCGCATGACATTGGCAATCCGCCCTTCGGCCACGCCGGAGAAGAAGCAATACGCGACTGGTTTAAGGACACGGGCCATACAGAGCACTACTTCAAGGAACTGCGCCCTGCCGAACGGGCTGATTTTGTTGCCTTTGACGGCAATGCCCAAGGGTTTCGCGTTATCAATACGCTTGAAAACAACAAGGATGCTGGCGGGTTTCGGCTGACCTTTCCTGTGCTGGCCAGTCTTGTAAAATATCCCCGTTCCGCCCATGAGGCCTTGGGGCAGTCCAGCGGAAAGTTCAATTTCTACACGGCGGAGCAGGCCGTTTTTACGGATATTTTCACCACGCTGGGCTTGATGCGCGACGACCGCGCGCGTCGGCACCCTCTTTCCTATTTGCTGGAAGCGGCGGACGACATCTGCTACCGCATCATTGATATGGAAGACGCGCGCGAGTTGCGCATCATCACCTATCAGGACATCAAGAACGCTATGGCTCCGCTGCTGGGCGACGAGGATATGGACGCGGGCCGTCTGAACGCGATGGATTCCGACCGCCGGCGTTCGGGCATGCTGCGCACCAGGGCCATGTCGTGCATTATCCCTTCGGTGGTACAGACTTTTCTTGATAACTATGAAGATATCATGAACGGCACGCTTCAGGGCGATCTGCTCAAACACGCCGAAAAGAATGTGGCGGATTTTATGGCTGCGGCCAAGGAAGTCTTCAACAACAAGATCATGAACAATCCGCAGAAAACCGCACTGGAAATAGGCACATACACCCTGTACAAGCGCCTGCTGGATATTTTTATCCCGGCCTGCTTTAATTTCAGCAAAAAGAACCCCATGTCCTATCAGGAAACACGCGCTCTGACGCTTATGGGTTCCAATGCTCCGGCAGAGGGCGAGTGCCTGTACACGGCCTATCTGCGCGTGCTGGATTTTGTGTCTGGCATGACGGACGACTACGCGACTTTTATTTCGCAGCAGTTTTCGGGCACAGCGGCCCAATAGGGCAGAGGATATCCAGAGAATACCCCTCGGCGGCACGCCCGGGTAATTCGCAAAAGACTGAATATAAAATACCAAGCCCCGAAAATCCTGGCCAATCAGGATTTCCGGGGCTTGCTTCTATATAGAGTAAAATACGAATGTCCTAAAACGCGAAGCTGTGGTGCTGGCTGGTCACGGCCAGCGGGTTTTCAGGCAGCATCTGCCCCACGCGGGCCCAACGGCGCGCGCCGTCCAGAGCATTCAGGGCAAAATCTCGCAAAAGAAGATAGCTTTCCACCAGGCTGCGATGGTCAGTATCTATCACATGGTCGGCATGGCGGGGTTCATCAAACGTGTCGGTAAGGCCGCACAAGCCAGTAATGTGCATGTGTCCGGCTTTGGCGTACAACCCGCGGGTATCACGGTCGACCAGCGTTTGCAGCGAGCAGCGCACCCATACTTCGTGGTACAGGGGCAGAATTTCGCGGTTTTTCTGACGCATGCCATCATAGGGGGTAGTGGCCGCCACAACGCACACCCGGCCCTGGGCGTGCTGCTGCAAAACGTGGTCACGCAAAGCATCCACGGCGGTAGTGCGTGTTTCAGGGGCAATATCGGCCTGACGGCAAAATCTGCCTTCATCAATAAAATCGGTTTTAATGCCCTGCCCATCAAGGTACAGGCGCAAAAGGGAACCAAGGGCGGTTTTGCCGCTGCCGGAAAGGCCCAGCAGCCAGATTACAGGCGTCATGCTTACCTCGCTTGCTTGCGCGTTGCGTTGGACGCGGAGGCCGCGTCGGAGAACGCCTGTAAAATTGCAATAATCTGACCAGTTTATAAAAATCTTTATATTTTAGCCGGATATGGTTTGAGAGCGAGCGTTTGTGCGCATTTTTGACATGCGGCAAGCGCAGGAATGAACCGTGCGCCTTCGCGCACAGTCAGTTTATCGTCATTTCTGTGCGCGGCAGGTCATTTTAGCGCTAGTGCCGGTTTTTCAGGCGTATCCGGCGGGGGACTCAGAAGTCTTGAAATCCGAGGTCCATGCGAATCTTTTTTCTGACGGAAGACGATGATCGCAGGGTCACATTTTTGGTCAGCTCGTAACTCTGGTCCAAAAGGGTGTGGATTTCCTTCAATGGGACGGAGCCGTCAAGCAAAATGGAAACCCAGTGCTTCTTGTTCATGTGGTAGGCAGGCAGAAAGCCCGGTTTTTCCAGCAGGGCAGCCACCGCGACGGGAGCTAATTTGAGGTTGATAATGTCCACCTCGCCGCGCTCGTTCTGCCCGGCCAAGCTGTCCAGGCCAAGAACCCGAGGGGCTACGTCCATAATGATGCCATACCATTTTTGCGTGTGGCCGTGGCGGAGCACTGCATAGCAGGGCTGGCGGGGCCAAAGGTAGTCTGGCCCCGTGCCGTATTTTTTCAGAGCATGAGCGAGGATGTTTTTTCGTTGCGGCATGGCAGCCCTCATGCTGGAAGTAAGGGATTCGCTTCGGCGCGCGGCTTGCGGCAGGATAGAAAAGGAGCGGCTGCGGCAGGAAGTGCCGCGCCAACGCAAGCATTGCAAATAATCAAGTGCAAGAAGATGCGCAAGCAATGGGCAAACCCGAATGCCAGCTGCATCGCTGCGTAAATTCTATAGTAAATGCGAATTTTGCGGGAAGGTACTTTTGAAAGAAAAAGCGGGGCAAAGGCAATTTGCCAAGATAGGCTACGGGAGGGAACCAAGAAGAAAAAGAGGAGCCATTTTACTGACTCCTCTTCAACTTTCTGGCGGAGCGGAAGGGACTTGAACCCTCGGCCTCCGGCGTGACAGGCCGGCGTTATAACCGACTTAACTACCGCTCCGAGTCTTATGGTGGGCAGTACAGGACTTGAACCTGTGACCCCCGCCGTGTGAAGGCGGTGCTCTACCAGCTGAGCTAACTGCCCTCCCGACCAGACGTTTCTATGCAAAACCACCCCCGGAGTCAAGAGAAAAGTCATAAGTAAAAAAATTTTTACATAATAAAAAAATTATCTCTTTGATTTTATTAAATAAGTTGTTATTTTGCCAAGCCCGGCGCTTTCATTGCCTTGCGCCAGAACAAGCTGAGTGCTAGACCCTCCCTTAGCACTTCTTATGATTGGCATCCGCAGTGCAGGTCAGGGCATGCCCCCTGAACAGCCCCGGCAAGCGAAGTGACAGCAGTTTTTTAGAGGCAATGAGATGAAACCCTTATGGATTCGCCTTTGGGCGGTATTTTTTTTCGCGCTGACATTATCAGCAGCTTCCGCGCCTGAGGCCCGCGTGGTGGACGGCGGCGTTATTATGGACCAGCACATGCGCGAAAATTTGTGCGCGCTGACCTTTGACGACGGCCCCTCCCCCAATACTCCCCATTTGCTGGATATGCTGAGTGAATACGGCATCCCGGCCACATTCTTTCTTTTGGGCAAACAGGCAGAGCGCTACCCCGCGCTTGTGCAGCGTATTGTGGCCGAGGGGCATGAAGTGGGCAATCACTCCTACTCACACCCCAACCTGCGCCTGCTTTCACCTGCGAACAAGGCGAATGAGATTGCCCGCACGGATGCGATTCTCCGGTCGCTTGGGGCCAATCCTTCCTTCTTGCGCCCTCCTTATGGATCGTATGACAACTATACTGTGGCCGCAGCGGAAGAGCTGGGTTTGGGCATCATGCTCTGGTCGCTGGACAGCCGCGACTGGAAAAGCCTGCCCGCCAACTATGCGGTTTTGCGCAGCACCCGTGGCACGGTTTACGGCCCCGGCGCCTTGCGCGGCGTGTTTCTTTTTCATGACACGCACAAGCGTACTGTGGAAGATCTGCCCAGGATTATCAGCGACTTGCGCGCCGGAGGCTGTCAGCGTTTTGTGACGGTGAGCGACTATCTGGACGGGCTGCTTGATCCTGAGCCGGGCGTGCTTATGACCCGCCGCTCACAGCCTGATGCTCTCGCCGCCGCCCGCAAGTCTGAACAGGCTGCCCAGCCCAAGGAAAATTTTCAGGAAATGCCGCCTGAAAGCTACCCGGCTGGCACGGCCAAGTTGCCCTTGGCCCGCACCAGCCGCCCCTGGCAGTCTGAGGATGCCGCCGCCGCAGAAGGCCTTCAGTCAAACGCCCAGAGTGACAATCAGGCCAGTAATGCTGACGGCAGCCAGACGCACCAGCCTGCGGGGCAGCCCCCGCTGCTGCGTGTAGCGCCCGTTGCCCCTGGCCCCAATTCGGGTTTGCCTGTGGGCGGCCCTGTTTCCGGTCCTGCCGCAGAAGCGGCTTCTGCCGGGGCGTGATTTTCTGATTTTTTATGATTGAGCGGCAATGCCGCAACAACCATAGACGTATACGCGAGACCCCCGGCAAGCCGGGGGTCTTTTTGTATCTGAAAAGCGCGTTGTGAGAGCATTTTAACTTTGAGATGCTCAGATGGCTGCGTGAGCAGACGTCCGCCGTGGAGGCCAAGCGCTATTTATTGCGCGATTGAGCGCCGTAGCGAGCGTGTTTTAAACTTTGAGAATATATATTTTCAAAGTTACTCTGCTCCAAGACCGCTGGTGGCAACGCGGTGTTTGACGCCCGAATCACGAAAGGCGGGTTTTAAAATCGCCGTAGCCAAACTGGCGCAGCATGCGAAAATCTGCTTCTCCGCCAGCGTCTTGTCCGCAGATGCCAATGGAAGGCAAGCGCAGCCCGTTGAACGTGGTGGTCTTGACCATGCTGTAGATGGCCATGTCTTCAAATATGAGGCGCTGCCCCGGCTTGAGGGGAGCGTCAAAAGAATATTCGCCCGCCACATCGCCCGCCAGGCATGATTTGCCTGCCAAGCGGCAGGTCCATGCCTTTTCGCCCGCTTCGCCCGCCTGAACAGCTATACTGTCCTGCTCATACATTACGCGCGGCCTGTAGGGCATTTCAATAACGTCAGGCATGTGGCAGGGCACGCCTATGTCCAGAATGGCAATGGGCATGTCGGCTTCAATAACATCCAGTACCGTTGTTACCAGCCAGCCCGCGTCCAGAGCCACAGCCTCGCCGGGTTCAAGGTATATCTGCGCCTGATAGCGGTCGCGCCACTGGTTGAGCAGGCGGCAGAGCAGGTCCAGGTCATAACCCGGCTTGGTGATGTGGTGCCCGCCGCCCATGTTGATCCACTTGCAGTTGGGCAGCCACTGGCCGAAGTTTTTTTCCACTGCGTCCAGGGTGCGTTCAAGCGCATCTGCTCCCTGCTCGCACAAGGTGTGAAAATGCAGGCCGGAAATACCGTCCAGAGCCGTGGGGTCGAAGTGCTTGCGCCGTATGCCCAGGCGTGAACCCGGCGCGCAGGGATTGTATATTTCCGCAGCGCCTTCAGAATGTTCGGGATTGATGCGCAGGCCGCACTGTATTTGTCTGTCGGGGCAACGGCCCTGGTTCCAGGCTTCAATGGCAGGCGCGAATTCCCGCCACTGCGCAAAGGAGTTGAAGACAATATGGTCCGTCAGGGTAAGAAGCTCAGCCACTTCCCGCTTGTTCCAGGCCGCGGCGAAGGAGTGGACCTCGCCGCCAAATTCCTCGCGGCCCAGACGGGCTTCATCCACAGAGCTGGCGCAGGCGCCCCACAGCGGGCCGTGTCCCTTGAAGCGGGAAAGCAGGGGAAAGGTTGCCCAGGCCGCGTAGCCCTTGAGGGCAAGGAGGATTTTTGCTCCGGTGCGTTCCTGCACAGTGTTGAGGATCGCGGCGTTGGTTAAAAGCTGGTTTTCGTCCAGCACAAAGCAGGGCGAAGGAATGCGGGCCGGATCGAATAAAAGGTGCTGGCAGTGCATTGAGGTTCCTCTGAGTGGATTTGCTTCGCAGGCGCGTGAAGATTTTGGTGCGGCTGCTTTTTGAATTTTGACGTATTGGTGGCGCGGGTGCAAGGGGGATTATTTGTGCCCTGCGGGCACGGAGGCTTTTTCGTCCCTGTTGTTTTGGCCGCCTAGGCGGTGTCGCCACGAGATGATTTTTTTTGTTATTTCAAGGAGAACGAACCTTTTATATAGGGAGCGTACTCTTATAGTACTCGACTGGAATAAAAGGAGAAGTTCGACGCCGAAATAACGGAAAAGGCGCTCGTGGCGGCACTGCCTGCGCGGCAGGCGGCAGAAGGGGCCTGTTAGGGGCTGCCGCCCCTCCGAGGCCCCCTCTGCACTCCCCCCGGACGACCCCGCTGGATTTTCCATATATCTCCATTTCCACGGGGTAGCCTTTACGGGCTTTCCATATTCCGTCATTGCGCGAGGGATGCGCGGCTCTCGCTTCGGGAGCTTCCCTCCCTTCGGTCGGGGATCTCCCTGCGCGCCGCGCAACGCCATCGGGCGCTTTCGCGTTGGCTGAAAGTTTGGGGGCGTCTGGATACTGAGGGTTTGGTTGCCGCGAAAGTTCGGAATATGTTGTGAGGGAGTGCATTTCGAAGACACGGATATGGCGAAGGGTTGTTCCAAGGTGGATCAATGAGGCCGGGATGAGAGCAGCCCAGTTGTATAAAAAATTACGCCGCGTAATCCTATCATCCATTTTTAAGAGTAAAGGGAATTCTGGCAGTTTTTCAGCAGGGTTGCGGTGTACTGAAAAGCACGCTCCCATAGTTATCCCAATGTTTTCAAAGGCGGTTGGTATAACTGCATAGGCAATTTGATTGGGATATTGCAGTTTCTCAGGCGCAGCGCTGCCTGTTGTCGGGGGCGGCGTCATAAAGAACCGAAGCCGACACGTCGGCGAGGTTCGTGCGTAGCCGCCCCCGAAAAAGAGACTTGGCGGTCGGGGTAGAGCAGGGGGTGCTTCGGGGGGGATGCAAGGGGGGCCGAGAAGGGGGCGAAGCCCCATAACCGGCCCCGCCTTGCCGCGCGCCGCGCAGGCGGCCAAAATGAGAGAGAAGAAAAACTGTCGTACCCGCAGGGTACAAGTCGTCTTGGCAAAAGCACCATCTTACTTTCCAGCGCTCTTCATTTCCGACAAAGAAAAAATAAAAGGCTGTCTACCCGTAACCGGGCAGACAGCCTTTCAAAAACTAGAGCTAGTTTACCAGCCCTATACTTTCCCCGTCACATCCACGCACTGCCAGGGCAGGCCATACTTGCCCAGATCCTTAAGGAAGGGATCAGGATCAAACTGCTCCATATTCCACACGCCGGGCTTACGCCACGTACCCTCGGCCACCATCTTGGAGCCGATCATGGCAGGCACGCCCGTGGTGTACGAAATGGCCTGCGAACCCACTTCGGCATAGCACTCTTCGTGGTCGCAGATGTTGTAGATGTAAACAGTCTTTTCCTTGCCGCCGCTGACGCCCCTCATAAGGTCGCCAATGCAGGTTTTGCCCTTGGTCAGGGGGCCAAGCGAGGCCGGGTCGGGCAGAAGCTTGGCAAGGAACTGAATGGGCACAATATCCTGCCCCTGGAAGTTCACGGGATCAATACGGGTCATGCCCACATTGCCCAGAACCTTAAGATGATTGAGATAATTGTCAGAGAACGTCATCCAGAAGCGGGCTCGGCGAATCCCCTTGAGGTTCTTTACCAGCGACTCCAGCTCCTCGTGATACATGAGGAAGCACTTCTTGCCGCCAATACCTTGAGGAAAATCAAAGTTCATCGACCAGGACAGGGGATCGGTTTCCACCCATTCGCCACGTTCCCAGTAGCGGCCCGGCGCGGTCACTTCGCGGATATTGATTTCAGGATTGAAATTGGTGGCAAAGGGCTGGCCGTGATCGCCCGCATTGCAGTCGATGATGTCCAGCACATGCACTTCGTCCAGCTCGTGCTTCATGACCCAGGCGGCAAAAACGTTGGTGACGCCGGGGTCAAAGCCGGAACCGAGCAGGGCGGTAAGCCCGGCTTCCCGAAAGCGGTCAGCATAGGCCCACTGCCAGCTGTATTCAAACTTGGCGGTGTCGAGCGGTTCGTAGTTGGCCGTGTCAACATAATGCACGCCGCATTCGAGGCAGGCGTCCATTATGTGCAGGTCCTGATAGGGCAGGGCCACGTTGCACACGAGATCAGGCTTGATGCTGCGGATAAGCGCGCAGAGTTCGGGCACGTTGTCGGCATCCACCTGAGCAGTGGCAATGTCTATGCCGTAGCGCGCCTTCACGCTCTTTGCGATGGCATCGCAACGGGCTACCGTGCGGCTGGCAAGGGTGATCTTGTCAAACGTGCCGCCTTCCCTGGCCACCTGGGCGCATTTGTGGACAACCACGCTCCCGACGCCGCCCGCGCCGATGATAAGGATATTCGCCATAGCTCTTCCCTCTCCAGCAAGATAGGGGGTCAAAAGAAAATCCGTGCGGCCTCGCCGCCCGGTCACGTCCCATCACACAAAAAGCGCCTCTGGCAGCAGTTGCCGTTGCGGGCGCAAAGTCCGGCTATATGCCTGCAAAGACCGGATTCGTCAACCGGATTATAAGCATCCGGCTCGGCCTTTACACAGCCAGACCATAATACCCCTGAAAATTCAAAACCTGACCCCTGCGTGAGAACGGGCAGGGGGCCTGCAACAAATTACGAAGATGCCTGAACCAGTGGATGACGTACCCGGCCAGCTAATGCCGTGCTCGTCTAGCATCTGCGATCGCATTTGTGCTCGCCCTGTGGCCGCATCGGGATCGCATTGGGGCAACGTTGAAGGCGCATGCCGTTGCTGCTCTTGAAATACCAATTTTCTAACGGAGAGACCTTTTCTATACCCGCAGCAGGTCGTCTCCGGCAGCTGTGGCGATGTTGGCGGCGTTGCCGTCCAGCACTATGATATGGGCGTGGCGTCCGGCCTTGTGGCCCTCTGCGGCAACCTCTTGCCCCTTGGCACGGCAAGCCGGACACGCATGGCGCGGTATCAGCACGCAAAGCGATCGGGCTACGCGCTCTGACGCCGTTTCAATGCGGCCCAGGCCGGAGCAGTCCGGGCAGAGCCGCCATGCTTCCGTCTGCCCCTCACTGAGCATATCCGTATCATAAAAAATATGTTTTTGCCTTACCCACCAGCTGTCTTGCCCCCGGCCTTCCACACGGCCTTCAAACGGCTCTGCGGGCGGGTTGAAATAGCAGTCGCGCACCTGTTCGCACAGGCGGGCTATGTACTGGCCCACTTTGGGGTCCTGCCGCGTGGCCTTCGGCGTCCAGCCCGGCTCGCGGATGTCGCCCGCGTCCAGCCCGGCCAGCGCCATGCAGATGCCCAGATTCACGTAGGGCAGCGCCCCCCGGATGGAGTAACCGCCCTCAAGCACGGCCACATGGGGGTTCAGCAGCTTGGTCAGGGCCGCATAGCCCTGCGCCGACAGCTTCATGTTGGCCAGAGGGTCGGTGAAGTGGTTGTCCTGCCCGGCGGAATTGATGATGAAATCCGGCTTGAAGTCTTCAAGGATGGGCAGCACCGCGTGTTCGATGGCGTAAAGATAGCCTTCGTCCGAGGTTTCCGGCGGCAGGGGGATGTTGATTGTGCGGCCAAGCGCACCGGGGCCGCCGCATTCCTTGAGAAATCCCGTGCCGGGGTAAAGGGTGCGCCCGTCCTGATGCAGAGAAATGAACAGGGTGTGTGGGTCGTTCCAGAATACGTCCTGCGTGCCGTCGCCGTGGTGAACGTCTGTATCCACAATGGCGATGCGCAGGGGGCGGCCATCCGGGCGGGGGTAGTTGTCGCGGATGTATTCAACCATGACGGCTTCATTATTGATATTGCAGAAGCCGCGGTTGCCGTGCACCACACGCATGGCGTGGTGCCCCGGCGGGCGCACAAGGGCAAAGGCGCGGTCTTCGTGCCCTTCAAGCACAAGGCGGGCCGCGCGTATGGCCCCGCCTGCCGCCGCCAGATGCGAATCTGTGCTTACAGCGCGGGCCGTGGGCAGGCAAAAGTGAACACGCTCAAGCTGCGCGTGGCTGGCGAAGGATGGGCGGTATTCCGTAATGCCGGGAATATCGAACAGCCCTTCTTCCACAAGCTGGTCGCGGGTATAGAGCAGGCGCTCTTCACGCTCGGGATGGGTGGCGGAAATGGCCCAGTCAAAGGCCGGAAAAAAGACCACTCCCAGCCGCTGTGCGGCACGGAAGGCGGTCTTTATGTCCACCTGCGGGGAACAGTGCGCCGCCGGGCGTTGCCCGGCCCGCAGATCAGTCATCGTTTTCGTCCAGAGCGTCAAAGATGTCTGCGCCGTAACGGGCATAGGTCACCATGCGGCCCATCTGGGCCAGACCCAGCGAGTAGGCCAGATTATTGCCAGCCACAGCTACGAACAGCAGGCCGCTTTCATCGTACATTGCAAAGATGCCGCCGGGGCCGTCTTCCCTGCGGAAGGCCACGCAGTACATAAGCTCGGGGTCGCCCAGAATGCCCGCCGCTGCATGGTTTTCAGGGGGTTCGGGCAGGGCGAATTCAAAGCCTTCGGCTCCGCCTGGGCGGGGGATGAAATGCAGCTTTGTGCCTTCGATCTTGAGGTCGTAAAATTCTTGCATGATATTTCTCCCGACTCGGCGGAGTATAAACAGGTTATGTGACGAAATTGTGATGCTTCAGTGAAAGCGGCCAGGGTATGACGGCAGGCGCTGCCTAGTCGAGTCCCCGGCCACGGCGGCGCAGATGTGCCTCAATGGCAGAGCGGCACTGAAGCACTACGTCTTCTGGCGGCTGCGCGGCATCAATGATGGCAAAGCGCTCGGGTTCTTCATCGGCAAGCGCGCGATACCCCTGGCGCACACGCTCATGAAAATCAATGCTTTCGCTGTCAAAGCGGCCCTCGGCAATGGCTATTCCGGCGGCGCGGTTGCGTTCTCCGGCGCGTTCCAGCCCGCAACGCACGGGCAGGTCCAGCAACAGGGTCAGTTCCGGTTGAAGCCCGCCCGTGGCCGCCTGATTGAGGCTGCGCAGATATTCGGTATCCAGCCCGCGGCCATAGCCCTGATAGGCCAGTGTGGAATCTGTGAAGCGGTCGCAAAGCACCACCTGCCCGGCCTCAAGAGCGGGACGGATGACCTCTGCCACATGCTGCGCGCGGTCGGCCAGAAAAAGAAAAAGTTCTGCCCGGCTGGCAAGGCCAGTGGTGCGCACATCCAGCAGCAAAGACCGCAGGCGTCTTCCAAGGGCGCTGCCCCCGGGTTCTCTGGTGGTGACGGGGTCGTATCCGTGAGCCTGCAGGTAATTCACAAGGAATTCAATGGCTGTGGATTTGCCCGCGCCCTCTATACCTTCAAAAGTGATAAACATTCTTCTTTGACCGCCTTTTTGCGGGTTGCGGGGGCGGCTTTTTCCGGCGTTCGTGCTGCCCGGTGAACGGGGCGTCCCAGGGTGGCCTGCCAGGGGGTCCAATCCTGTCCTTCTTCGTCCAGTTGGGCGAAAAGACCTCGGCACTGGGCCATCTTGGCGTCCAGATTGTCGGCATAATGCAGGGCCATAGCCTCTGGCGTGTGGGGCGGGCGCACCGCGCCGAACTGAAGTTCGCCGTGGTGGCTCAAAATAAGGTGCTTGAGGTGCCGTTGCAAAGGCTCTTCAAGGCCGGATTTGGCCATGAAAGGAGCCAGCATTTCTATGCCGATCATGAGGTGGCCAAGCAAGCGGCCTTCGTCGGTATAGTCATTGGCAAGGCCGCCTGAAAATTCACGGATCTTGCCAATGTCGTGAAAAAGCGCCCCGGCCAGCAGTGTCTGGCGGTCCAGTTCGGGGTACTGGTCGGCAATGCGGCGGCAGAGCGTGAAGACGCTCAGCGTATGTTCAAGCAGGCCGCCTACATAGGCGTGGTGTACGCCTTTGGCCGCCGGGCATACCCGAAAGACAGCCCGCAGTTCCGCATCGTTAAAGAAGCCCTGCACCAGCTTGCGCCAGGGGGTGTATGTGAACTCTGTTTTTATAAGCCCGTCCAGCTCTTGCAACATGTCATCCAGCGGGTAGGGGCTGGCGGGCATGAGGGCCGTGTGGTCCACAGTGGCGCTTTCGGCATCGTCCAGCAGGCGCATGTGTTCCACCGTAAGCTGTACCTGATCGCGGTAAAGCCCGGCGCGGCCTTCAACCCAGACAAGGGAGCCGGAAGGTATTTCGCTGAAATCCGCGCTGAGGGGACTCCATATCTTGGCTTCCAGACTGCCGCTGGCGTCTACCAGGGTAAGCCGCCAGTAAGGGCCGTTGCGGGATTGTCCCTGCGCCGCCTGACTGACGGCGAACAGGCCGCGCGCTTCGGACGCGGCGCTAATGTCTTTGACGTAACAACCTTTTTCCATATATCTTTCCAGGAGCGGCCAGCGCTCCGAGCTTTTTGGTCTCCGTACACGGCGGTGAACCGCAACGGGTCTATGACCCGAATTTCCCTTCTTTCCGAGGTATTGTCAATGAACGTTCTCCTGACCAATGACGACGGCATCCGGGCCAGGGGCCTGCGTGCCTTGTACGCGGCTTTGATTGAAGCCGGGCACACGGTATCCGTTGTGGCCCCCATGCGCCAGCAGTCCGGGGTGGGGCATTCGCTTACGGTTTTTGAACCCGTGCGGGCTACAGTAATTGAAGAACCCGGCTTTACGGGCACAGGCGTCTACGGCACGCCTACCGACTGCGTGAAGCTGGCTCTGGGCCGATTGCTGCCTCAAAGGCCCGACCTTGTCATGTCCGGCATCAATGCCGGGGCCAACGTTGGCCCGGATATTCTTTATTCCGGCACTGTGGGCGCAGCTACCGAAGCCGCCCATGAAGAACTGCCGAGCATGGCTGTTTCGCACGACAGCTTCAGCCACAATACGGGGCCGGACGTGGACCTTATGCCGCAGGCCCGGCACGCCGTGGCCCTGGCCAGCCGCATCAACTGGGCCGAGGTGGGACGCCGCCGGGTTATCAACGTCAACTATCCGGCTTGCCCTCTGGACGAAGCCGGGGAACTGCGCATCTGCCCCCAGACCAGCGCTGTGTGGAAAAACGTGTACCTTGAGCGTGAAGATCCCCGTGGCGTTCCCTACTGGTGGCTTGAGGGCGACATCCCCATAGCGAGTATTGAGCCGGATTCGGACAAGGATTTGCTCAACCGGGGGCACATCACCATGACGCCCCTGAATTTTGAATTTACAGACCACAGGGGTATGCGCGCCCTGGAAAAAATGGGTCTTTAGAGCAGATTACCGTTGCATTGCATTCCAACGCTGTTTGACCGCCAGTTTTTCACTCTGACTGCCTGCTGCTGATGACAACAGGGCAGGGTGCAGGATGTGCCAGCAGTGGCAGCCCTTTTGTGGGCAGTCTGTACTGACGGCACTGTGCGGGTTTACCTGTAGTCTGCCCTGTGCTGTCGGCTGATATGATGGCACAGGCCAGCGTTCAACGAATGGTTTATTGCTGACTATCCCCGTTTCCGGCGCAGAAGGGGAAATGTCTGACGAACTGGCTGTTGCAAGAATTTGCAGGCTGACGGCCGCAACTGTTCGCAAAAGGCCCTCTTTTTTTTACCAGGGCGATTTTGCCTTGAAAAAGGCGCGGGCTTTTTGGCTTTGAAAGCTGTCAGGACAGCCAGTGATGCCCTTGTGGGGGCGTTAAACCATTCCCCTTTGCGTAAATTTGGTGTATGTGACTCTTGCTTGTGACAGGCGTTGGTGCTAGCCATGCTCTCTTGATGTCTGCACGGGCAAATGCCATTTAAAACTGAGTATTTCGGCAGCCCTTTGCCGCAGAAAAACACGGAGGAATTTATGCCTCTTACCAATCCCAAAGAAATGTTCGCCGCCGCTTATGCGGGGGGCTACGCCGTTGGCGCGTTCAACGTCAATAACATGGAAATTATCCAGGGCATCATGAACGCGGCTTCTGAAGAGAAGTCCCCGGTTATTCTTCAGGTTTCTTCCGGCGCACGCAAATACGCGGGCCAGGATTACATCATGAAGCTGGTGGACGCCGCTCTGGACGTTGACGCCAGCGTGCCCGTGGCCGTGCACCTTGACCACGGCCCCAGCTTTGAAATGTGCCGCGATTGTATCGACGGCGGTTTTACTTCTGTCATGATCGACGGATCTCACCTGCCCTTTGAGGAAAATATCGCCCTCACCAAGCAGGTGGTGGAATATGCCCACCCCCGTGGCGTGTGGGTAGAAGCGGAACTTGGCAAACTGGCGGGCATTGAAGAGCACGTGCAGTCTGACGAGCACGTCTACACCGACCCTGCCGAGGCTGTGGAATTTGTGGAACGCACGGGCTGCGACTCTTTGGCCATTGCCATTGGCACAAGCCACGGCGCGTACAAATTCAAGGGCGAAGCCAAGCTGGACTTCGACCGTCTTGAAGCCATCAGCAAGAAACTGCCCGACTATCCCCTGGTGCTGCACGGCGCTTCCAGCGTGCCGCAGGAATTTGTGGCCCTGTGCAACAAGTACGGCGGCAATGTCGGCGGCGCCAAGGGCGTGCCTGAAGACATGCTGCGCAAAGCTGCCGGCATGGGCGTGTGCAAGATCAACGTGGATACGGACATTCGCCTGGCTGTCACGGCCTGCATTCGTCAGTATCTTGCCGAGCATCCTGAAGAATTTGATCCCCGGTCCTATCTCAAGCCCGCCCGGGAAGCAGTCAAAAAAATGGTGGCGCACAAGATCCGTAATGTGATGGGATCTTCGGGCAAAGCCTAAAAAACACACATACGTTTTCGTCAAGGAGCGCAACATGCCCGTCAAACTGGGAATGAACGGCTTTGGCCGCATTGGCCGCTATCTGCTGCGGCTGCTGGCCGATGACCAGGATCTGCAAATCGCCGCCATCAACGCGCGCGCCGATAATGCCGCCCTGGCCTATCTTTTCAAGTACGACTCCACTTACGGCACCTTTGCGGGCAGCGTGGATCACGACGAAAACGGCATCATAGTCAATGGTCGCCATATCGCCGTAACCCGCTGCAAGCCCGGTGAGTGGGAATGGGAACGCCTGGGCGTTACCATTGCCGTGGAGACGACGGGCACCATCAAGGACGGCGAGGGCCTTGCCAAGCATTTGGCATGTGGCGCGAAAAAGGTCGTTATTTCGGCCCCGGCCAAAGACGTGGACGCTATGATTGTTATGGGCGTCAACGATCATGTGTACGACTGCGTCAAGCACAAGGTCATTTCTGCGGCTTCCTGCACCACCAACTGTCTGGCCCCTGTGGCCAAGGTGCTGCATGAGAAGTTTGGCATCCGCCACGGCCTCATGACCACCATTCACAGTTACACCATGAGCCAGCGTATTCTGGACGGTTCCCACAAAGACTGGCGTCGCGGCCGTGCGGCTGCGGTGTCTATGGTGCCCTCCAGCACGGGTGCGGCCAAGGCTGTGGGCATCGTGATGCCCGAGCTTGAAGGCAAGCTCAACGGCATGTCTGTGCGAGTGCCTACGTTTGACTGCTCACTGGTGGACCTGACCTGTGAAGTGGAACGCAACTGTGACGCTGTGGCTGTCAACGAGGCCATCAAGGCTGCCGCTGAAGGCACCTTGGGCGCGCATATGGGATATTCCGAAGAACCCCTGGTTTCCATCGACTACCGGGGCAGCACGCACGGCGGCGTGGTGGATGCGCTTTCTACCCAGGTGCTCGACGGCACTATGGTCAAAGTGCTCATCTGGTACGATAACGAAGCGGGCTTTACGCATCAGTTGTTGCGGCTGCTGCGTATGGTTGGCAGCACCTGCTAACCGCTCCAAGCACCTATAGGGCTTGAAAGTTTACAGGCGGCACGGACTCAACGTTCGTGCCGCCTTTTTTTACTGGTAAACACAGCGTCGTGGTTTTTGTTCCGCCATCGCCACCGGAGCCGCTATCTTCGCCGGAGCCGCCATCGCCGCCGGATCCGCCGGGCGAAGAGACACGGAAATCCGTCGCGGTACGGCGCGGCAAAGCCGCCGCCCGCTTCTGATTTACGTTCGTGGTGACAACGTCAATACGCATAAGCGGTACAGGCGTGGAGTCCGTACCGCATATGCTCTTGCGCAGATGATTTTTGAAAGTTGCGCCAAACGTGTTGTGGCCGTCGCCCTATGCGCGCCGGGTAGGCGTGTTCTCTCTGGCGCGGGGTAGGCTGTTTTGCATGAAGGCCGCCTTATGCGCGCGTGGTAAGCGTGTCCGTCAAAGCCTGTTCAAGGTTCGGGCAGCGGAAGGCATAGCCGGATTCCGCAAGGCGTGAGGGAACAGATTTTTGCCCGTTCAAAACCAGCTCTTCGGCCATCTGCCCCAGGGCCAGCCGCAGGATGAAACCGGGAACCGGAAGCCACGACGGCCGTGAGCAGGCCTTGCCCAAAGCGCTGGCAAACTGGCGCATGTCCACCTGCGCAGGGGCGCTGATATTGAAAATTCCCCGCAGGTCTTGCCGCTCAAGCAAAAATTGGGCGGCATGTATTACGTCGGTCATGTGTACCCAGCTCATGGGCTGACGGCCAGAGCCGACAGGCCCGCCAAGAAAATAGCGGAATGGCGGCAACATCCGTTCCAGAAATCCCCCGGCGGCTCCCGACGTCTTTTGCCCGATAACGGGCGAAAAGCGCAGGATACAGCGGCGTATGCCCAGTGTTTCTACAGAATTCGTGCTTTCTTCCCAAACAACGCAGGTTTCTGCCAGAAAACCCTGGCCTCTGGCGCTGTTTTCGTCGCATTCGGGCGCGGTGGAGGCGTCCTGCCACAAACCGTAGTAGCCGCAGGCCGACGCCTGAAGCACTGTGTGCGGCAGGGTTAACCCTGCGTCACGCCGGGCGTGCAGGGCGGAGGTCAGGGCATGCCCCGCATTCAGCCTGCTTTGAACAATGGCCTGCTTGCGTGCTTCGGTCCAGCGCCCGGCACCGATGTTTTCACCCTGCAGGTTAACCACGGCGTCAATGCCTTCCAGCAAAGGCAGCAGGCCAGAAGCTGTTTTGCCGTCCCAGGGGGCGTACGAAAGGCCGGGGCGCGCCGGGCGGCTCGCACTGCTTCTTGCTGCGGCGCGGATGATGTGCCCTTGCTGCAAAAGGTGGGATGTAATTTGTGAACCGATAAAACCTGTGGAACCCAGAATAAGTATATGCATGGTCTATCCTGTCGGTCTGGAGGTTTTGGGCATCAGGTTGTTACGACGGGCCTGCTGGTGCAGGTAAATTGGGCAATGAGTCTGCTAGTGAACGGCACTTGTCAGCGAACTGTGCTGCTGTTCAGAAATTGGGCGTGTTTCGGTCCGGGGAAAATATCTTTCAGCGCTGATATGCTGCTGCCGGGTTCTGCCGTTGGTATTTGCAGGCCGTGCGTGTTGCCACGGCTCCGGCGGGATTGCGGCTTTGGGCCTGTAGGAGCTCTGACTGCTATTGTAAACGGAATTTCTATATTTCTCCACCACTCCAGGCGGAAATAAAACGGCGCGGCAAACCCGCGCAATCGGGTTTGTCATTGCGGCGGATTGCACATGAAACTGGCACATTACGGCGAACGTTGCTCGCCTGCGCCTGTTCGTGGCAGGGATTGTATGTAAATGCTTGCAGAACAATTGATTCATTCCATCCGCAGGTTGCTCCAAACAAAAAGCCCCGTCGATGACGGGGCTTTGGCAGTATTGGAATGTCGCTTGGAGGCTACTGGATCTTGCAGTTGCCGTCCCTGCAATCAGTGCTGGCAACAACGGGCGTAGCCTGGAACAGCACGACCTGATCGCGGTTCTGGTTTTTCACGACCACCAGGGTAAAGCGCATAAGGCCTTCTGGCAGGGCAGGCACAGCGGTGCCCTTGAAGGAGCCGTTGCCCGTCAGCAGCGTAGCGCCGCCGATCATCGTGGTGCGCACATTGATGATGGTCAGGCGGTCAACCACCAGTTCCTTGTTTTTGATGGACTGGATAAAGTGTTCCTTGTCCTCGATATGCCCGTTAGCGCCGATGTGCCAGTAATTGGGAGCCAGCAGGGTTTCAAGGGCAGGGATGTCGCCTGTCATGACGGCTTCGGTATACAGAGCCACTGTATCGGCCTTGGCCTGAGCCAGACTGGCGGAAAGGCAAAGAACAAGAGCGAAGACAAGAGATGCGGATTTGAGAAATTTCATGGTGTCCTCCGTCGTTATGCTGAGCCGTCTGTGCGGCGCAAGGCTGTCGCGCGCCGGGAGTTGGCCCGGCATGAACCTGTAGGAAAGTTTGCCAATGGATGCACTTTCCTTTATTCTCTAACCCTGACTGTTAAGCAAAACGCGTCTGTTGTAAAGCTTCACCTGCCCATCCCACAGGATTTTCGGGAATTTCCCTACGACAATATGAGGTTTTCTCGCCATGCTGACCAACATTCTTCAGGCAATTGGCAATACTCCCCTGCTGCGGCTTGATCTTTCACAGGAACTGCCCGGCACGGTCTGGCTCAAACTTGAGAACCGTAACCCCGGCGGCTCCATCAAGGACCGTGTGGCTTTTCATCTTATCGAAAATGCTCTTCAGTGGGGCGAACTTGAGCCGGGCGGCCTTGTTGTTGAAGGCACCAGCGGCAACATGGGCATTGGTATTGCCCTGGTCTCAGCCGTTCGCGGCCTGCGCTGCGTGCTTGCCATGCCGGAATCTATGAGCATTGAGCGGCGCAATCTGCTCAAGGGGCTCGGCGCCGAACTGGTGCTTACCCCGGCAGCCAAGGGAATGACCGGAGCCGTTGAAGAAGCCCGCCGTATTGCCGAAGAGCAGGGCGGATTCATCCCCGGCCAGTTCACCAACCCTGAAGCCGTGCAGGCGCACTACAAAACCACCGGGCCTGAAATTTACAGCGACAGCGTTGGCAAGATGGATGTGCTTGTTGCGGGCGTAGGCTCCGGGTCATCCATTACGGGTGCTGGCCGCTTTTTGAAAGAGCGCATCCCCGGCTTCAAGGTTATTGCCGTGGAACCTGCCGCTTCTCCCGTGATTTCTGGCGGCAAGGCTTCGCCGCACCTTATTCAGGGTATCGGAGCCGGATTTATACCCGCCATTCTTGACCGTGCGCTGCTGGACGAAATTTTGCTGGCTGACGCTGAAGAAGCTCTGGTCACGGCCCGCCAGCTTATGCGCAGCGGCATTGTGACAGGCATATCCACCGGGGCCAACGTGGCGGCAGCCCTCAAGGTTGCGGCTCGCCCGGAAATGCAAGGAAAGAATATCGTCACCTTTGCCTGCGATACTGGCGAAAGGTATATGTCCACCAGGCTGTTCACCGATATGACGCAGCCTGCCTAAATCTGCCAAGGGCCTGCCAGGGGGGCCGCATTTGCCCGTGCCCGTGTGGCAAGGGCAAGGCGGCCCCTGCGGTCTGTGCTGGCTTTTTCACTCGCGTTGTGGTCATGACGAAGGCAAATAGCGCACACGGCATCGGGTTTTCGTACAGGTTTAGATTGGGTTGCCTGTAAAACAGACGCGGAAAAACGATATTTTTATTTTTAGAGCTAAATACTTATTTGTTCTGGTCGATAAGTTGGACAGAGAAGCGAGCGTTTCAGGGGTTGCAGTTCCCACATGCGGCACATTATCGTAGTCCAGTTTGTTTAATGGAGTATTTTCATGGCGCAGACCAATATTTTGCTCGAAACCGGCACCAATGAACTCGAAATAGTTGAGTTCTACGTCAACCAGGACGGCTATGAGGCCCACTACGGCCTCAACGTGGCCAAGGTGGTTGAAATCGGTCGTCGCCAACCCGTGACCGCCATGCCGGAGATGCGTCACAAAGCCCTGCTGGGCGCGTTTTTACACCGTAATGGCCGTATCGTGCCGCTTATTGATATGGCCCGTTTTTTGGGCAGCGCCCCCATCACCAATGAAGACGCCAAGGTTATTGTTACAGAGTTTAACGGCGTCTGTACGGGATTTCTGGTGTCCGGCGTCAACCGCATCTACAGGTTGAGCTGGACAGATGTGGAAGCCCCGGGACAATTCTTGCAGAACATGAGCCGCAGCTCCGTCACTGGTGTGGTGCGTCTTGAAGAGCGCGTTATTTTTCTGCTGGACCTTGAAGCCATTGTTGCCGAGCTGCACCCGGCGATGGCCCTGCGTTTTGACACGTCAGACATGGACGCTTCAGACGGTAAGACCTACAAAATCCTGCATGTGGACGACTCCAGCAGCATACGCAGTCTGCTTTTGGAGCTGCTCAACAAGGAAGGCCGCTTCAAGGTTGACCAGTGCGTCAACGGGCAGGAAGCCTGGGACTACCTGCAGACCGTGCGTGACCGTTGCGAAGCTGAAAATCGGCCTGTATCGGACTTTCTGCAAGGGGTCATTACCGACATCGAAATGCCCGCAATGGATGGGCTCGCCTTGTGCAAGCGCATCAAGGAAGACCCCATACTCAGAAAATTGCCCGTAGCCATTTTCTCCTCAATGATTAATGACAGCCTTGCCAAAAAATGCGCCTTGGTCGGGGCCGACGCCCAGTATACCAAGCCTGATCTCAAGGCTCTTTCCGTAAGGCTGCACGAGCTTATCACCACTGTCTGGGGCCAGCAGGTTCAAAGCTAGGCCAATAGCCAGAATATTGAGCTGGAACAAAAATGGCCCGTTTCGTGTATATCGAAAGGCTCTCCATACCTTGGTATGGAGAGCCTTTTTTGTGCTGCTGTGGGCACAGCGTGACGCGCAATGCGTATTGGTGCGCCATACCGCGGGGCATTTTCAAGCAAAATCACGCAGCGTGCCCTGACCGTGAAATCATCAAGATGCGGTAGGGGGCAGGCCGATACGCCCGCAGCAGGGCTGTATACATGCTCCGTAAATGTGCTTTCGCAAAAGCGCGCTTTGAACTGCTGCAATCCGGGGCCAGCGGAGCATACTCCTTTTGCCTCGGCAAAGAAAAAGCGCCCCGGGGATCGGGGCGCGTGCAATCAGCCGTTTTTGGCGGCGTTGATGATCTTGTATATGGTTTTTGTCGACAGAAAATACTGCCTTGCCAGTTCTGCAACAGGGCAGCCATTATTTTTTCTGGCTACAATTTCCCTGTTTCTATCCTGAAGTGTTTTTTTTGCTCCTGACAACGCACCCCAAGGCAACTTTTTTAAGGTCTGCCGCGGAATGTATATATATTCACCGTTTATATATTCTTGAATTTCGCACAGTAATTTGTGCGGTAATACATCGCCTGCATTTTTATAGCTCATTATGCTCCTCCCAATTGTATATCAGGATCGAGCAGAAGCTATTGCTTAAGAGTTTAGATTGGTATGCAATAGCTTCTGCTATGCATAAAGAACCGAATCAAGAAATGTGCGCATAAAAATCCTCATTAAATAATTTTTTGTATTTTTTAGTCTGCTTTTGCAGTAGTGTCAACGCGTATACCTTTGTGTATATGATGTGCTGCGAGGCGTGCTTTATTCCGCCATGGCAGAGTGTTAACCAGAAAATACGTAAAAAAATTGCCAATTCGGAAAGCTAGTTACAGCAAGTTATTTTTTTGCCGGGCTTAATGCTGCAAACAGTGCTGGACAATCGGCGGTCTTTTTGCTTCCGTATGGCCCGTATAGCCCCGTGAGCCGGGGCGATGCCCGGCTGGCGGTTGACCTGCCAGCCATGAAAATATGAACAGGATCGAATATCCGCTATTTTCAATACTAGCGGACCCGGGTGTGACCGGGTGAGGCAACAAGGGGAGAGCGGCGAGAGGGTTCCGAACGGGGGCCAACGCCGCGCGTTGAGGCGATCTGTGGGGTCGCCATCTGTGCAGGAGGGAAGATGCCGTTATTTCATAGCCAGTATGGCCCAAACAGAGCGGCTGATCTTTTTACCATACTTTTACGTCCGCGCACCCCCGGGCGGACAACAGGCGCGCAAGGCTCTTCCCATGCCAAATCTGCACAGCTTTCTTCAGCGGCTTTTTTCCATTTGCCGCAGCATCACAGGCAACGGCGTCCGACAGACTCTTTCCATAATCAAGGAAGAGATGCCGGACTTGCAAATACATGAAGTTCCCTCGGGTAGCCAGGTTTTTGACTGGACCGTGCCAGACGAGTGGAATATCACCGAGGCAAGGCTAACCGGCCCCGACGGCGAAGTCATAGCCGATTTTTCTTACAGCAATTTACATGTGGTAGGCTATTCAGAGCCTGTGGACATCATGCTGCCTCTGGAAGAGTTGCAGGAACATCTGCATTCCCGGCCAGATCTGCCCGAGGCCATTCCTTATGTGACGTCCTACTATGCCCGCCGCTGGGGCTTCTGCCTCAAGCACAGTGTGCGCCAAAAGCTCAAACCCGGCATGTACCACGCGGTTATCAAGTCCACGCTCGCGCCCGGGCATCTTACCTATGGCGAACTGGTGCTGCCCGGGAAAAGCGATAAGGAAGTTTTTCTCTCCACCTATGTGTGCCATCCTTCAATGGCCAATAATGAGCTTTCTGGCCCTGTTGTGGCGACAGCTCTGGCCCGCTGGCTGCTGGCGGCCCCGCGCTACTATACCTATCGCATTGTTTTTGTGCCCGAAACCATCGGTTCCATCACCTATCTCAGCAGGAACTATCAGCAATTGCGCGAGAGGGTGATTGCCGGGTTTAACCTGACATGCCTGGGTGATGACCGCGCCTATTCCTACCTGCCAAGCCGCAAAGGCGATACCCTGGCAGACAGGGTAGCTCTGCATGTGCTGCGGCATTTTGCCCCAGACTTTGTAAGCTACACCTATCACGACAGAGGCAGCGACGAGCGGCAGTATTGCGCTCCTGGGATTGATCTGCCCTTGTGCAGCGTCATGCGCACGAAATATCACGTTTTTCCAGAATACCACACTTCGCTGGACGACTGCTCGCTGGTTACGGAAAAAGGCCTTCAGGGCGGTTTTGAAATAATGCGCAAGATTCTTGAAGCTCTGGAAGAAAACGTCACATTTCAGTGCCGGGTTTTGTGCGAACCGCAACTGGGCCGGCGCGGCCTTTACCCCACCTTGAGCACCAGATATTCCTGTACCGAGCAGGTGGATCTCATGATGGACCTGCTGGCTTATGCCGACGGCACAATGACCTTGCTTGAGGAGGCCGAAGCCGTTGGCGCGGATATTTTCCGGTGCAGCGCCGTTATGCGCCAGCTTGAAGAACAGGGCGTGGTGAGTCACAAGCCTATTGGCTGAACCGCCCCCTGAGCGCAGTTTTGTAAAGAAACGCCAGAGTCGATACATACCGGCTCTGGCGTTTCTGATTTTTGGGCTTTGCCGGAACGTGCGTGCTGCTAGTTGCAGCGACGGCTTTTCCACGCGCTTCGCACGGTTGAGCAATAGATAGCTTTCGTTTACGGCGCATTTGTAATGGCGTTTACGCAACTGATAAACAATGCTTACGCCTTTACGCCGGACAGCCGAGGCCAGCAAAGGGCTTTATGGTTCAAGGCCGATGTGCCTCGTTGTTGCACGCGTGAGAGAATTCCATCCTGTCCTTGCCGCATTTTTTTGCGGTATAGAGAGCCTTGTCTGCCTGCTCCAGAGCATCCTCAAACCTTTGCTCGTCCGGTTGCCAGCGACTGTGCCCCATGCTCAGGCCCACACACAGTGTTTGCCCTTCAACATGTATGGGCTCCCCGACGGTGCTGATAATGCGCTGCCCCAGTTGAGCCATGTCCAGAGATCCGGTTACGCTGTTTTCCAGCACAGCCACAAACTCGTCGCCGCCAATCCGCACCAGCATGTCACTGGCCCGCAGGCTTGCGGCCATGCGTCGCGCCACTTCGATGAGCACCAGGTCGCCAATGCGGTGCCCATGCCCATCATTGACAGGTTTGAAGCCGTCCAGATCCATATACAGGATGTCGGCGTGACCGTGATTTTCACGCAGACGGGATAAAATCGATGGCAGCCGCGCCTCAAGCCCATGCCGGTTGAGCATCCCCGTGAGCTGATCTCTTGTGGCCGTACTTTCGAACCGGTTTTTGTCGTCCTCGCTCTTGGTCAGGTTGTCCACCAGGGTATCCAGGGCCTGAGAAAGCACGTCAATTTCGCGTATGGACGTATTATGGGGCATGCTGGCCGGTTCACCCCGGCTCATGCTGTAAGCTGCGTTGGTAAGACTTTTGAGAGGCTCAATAATTTTTTCAGCCACCTTCCACGCGGCCCCGGCGAAAACAAAGGACAGTACAAGGCAGGACAGCACAATGCGTACAATGATGGCATGCACAGGCGCATAGGCTGTTCCCAGCGGCTGCCGGGCTACCACGGACCAGCCAAGCCCCGAGTATTCCCTGAATCCCGTGCCGTGGGCCACAGCCGTAAGGTATGCGCGGCCATCGGGCCATACCTGAATATCCCAATACGGCACGGTGCTTTGCTTGTCTTCAAGCATTGGCAGGCTCAGGCTGTTGCCGATGAAATGCTCGTTGCCCAAAAGTATGGTGCCGTCGCGGGCCACGACAAAAAGCTCTGTATCCGAGCTGACTGCCGCGTCCTGCAAGATGAATTGCCGTATATTTTTGGCCCATGTCCAGCTTAAATGGGCCGCAAGCACCCCGGTGATCTGACCAGAGGCGTTGCGCACCCGCATGCTGACATCCACAAACTTCATAGGCTCGCCATCGGGATTGGGCAGATGCTTGGAAAGCAATACGGCATCGTGCACATCACCGATGAAAAGTCCCTTGATGCCTTCTTGGAAAACCGGGCGCTGCGAAATATTATTGCCCACCAGCAGGTTGTCCGTGGCGGCCAGCACAGTGCCTTCGGTGTCGGTAAGCCCTATCCACGAAAATGTGGGCATGGTCTGCTTGAGAGAGTTCAGCATGGCCGTGATTCTGGCCGGAGAATGGTCGTTATCCTGGCTGAGCACGGCGCGCAGCAGCTGTATTTCCTGACTCCAGAACCACATGGATCTGTCGAGGGTTCTTGAGAGGTACCGGGCCTGATCCGTCAGTTGTACACCTATTCTGCTTTCGGCCTGTTCGCTGGCCTGACGCCCAATGGCCAGACTGAGTACAAGACAGGAAATCACAACAAGAACAACGAACGTAGCAATAAAGCGCGTCTTAAGGCTGTAACTCGTACGCATGAAACCTTCCGTGGGGGAGTTGCGGATTGCGTTGATCTGATTTCTGATGGAGCAATGCAGACAGCCAATATACTCGTAGGGCTGCCAATTTCAAGGGAAGAGCTGTTTCTTTAAATATTTTCTGCTTATGCAGGTGGTTAGGGAGCTATGGCCGGGCTAGGGTGTCGTATCGGCAAGCTGAAAACGTCATGGGCTCTGGCGTATTGTCCAACATGACTTACTTTACTGAACAGGTATATGACATAACTTGGCGGTGTTGAGCATTTTACCTTTGAAAAAGTTTAAATGCCCTGACGCTGTACAAGAGTGCAGCGCGCCACAACGTGGCGTGGATTCAGCCGAAAATCACATTTTGGGGCAGAATGACAAATTTGAAATGAACAGCTTTCAAAGTTAATTTGCTCTAGTTTTGAAACTGCGGTGACTATCCCCAAACATCGAAAGCGGCTATTCCCTGTGTGAATGGCTCTTGTGGAGCAGTCATAAAAGAAGGAAAAATCATGTCGAAAATTCCAGCATATTATATCCCTCACGGCGGCGGACCCTGCTTTTTTATGGACTGGAATCCCCCGGACACGTGGGACGCTCTGGGAACCTGGCTGGGGTCCTATGCGGCAGCCCTGCCTGAAAAACCGCGTGCCGTGCTGTTTTTTTCCGCACACTGGGAAGAGCCGGAGTTTACCCTGCTGACCACACCCAAGCCGGGTTTGTATTATGACTATTATGATTTTCCTCCGCACACCTATGATCTGCACTGGCCCGCCCCTGCGGCAGATTTGAAGGAGCGCGTGCGGCAGCTGACATCCGGCGCTGGCATGAAGCTGGCCGAAGACAGCACCCGGGATTACGACCACGGCGTCTTTGTGCCGGGCCTGTTGGCTTTTCCGCAGGCAGACATGCCCGTGGCGCAGATTTCGCTCAAGCGCGGGCTTGACCCCAGGGAGCATCTGGCGCTCGGGCGGGCTCTGGCTCCCCTGCGGGATGAGGGCGTGCTTTTTGTGGGCAGCGGCATGAGCTTTCACAACATGCGTGCCTTCCGCTATGGCAGCAACGAGCCCATACCAGGGGCGGATGCGTTTGACGCATGGCTGACGGAAACCGTGTGTCACTCAAACCCTGCCGAAAGAGAAGAAAGGCTGGCCCATTGGGCGCAGGCCCCCGAAGCCCGTTTTGCGCATCCGCGCGAAGAGCACCTTATACCGCTCATGATTATTGCCGGTTCCGCACCGGAAGCTTCCGGCAGCCTCGCCTGGCATGGCCGGGCCATGGGCGCGCCGCTGAGCGCCTATGAGCTGGGGTAACGCTACACCCGGCGGCCGAGTGAATCATTGCAGTGGCGGAGCCTTGATGCGCAATGCTTTTGTGCATTCAGCCATTTACGGGGTGTGCGTAAAAGAAGAAATATTTGTGCGTAACATTGATAACATACTTAAATAAAACAAAAAGATTTGCACATTGCAGCGGGTGCCAGCTTTGGTGGGGTGGTTCAAGGGCTATGTCTTGGGCCACCCTGTTTTTTATGTGCGAGCCTGTGCTGCTTCCGGCAAGTGGCCGAGGGTAAGTGCTGGAGCAGACTGATAGTGAGGATGTTCTACACTGAAAAACAGGCGGCACCGCAATGGCTCCGGCGCGGATACATTGCGCCTCGCGCTGGCTGGCAAGTATGAAGGTTCTGGAGCAGTAAATTTTTTTGGAGTATTTCAACTTTGAAGTGCTCAGATGGCTGCGTGAGCAGACGCCCGCCGTAGCGAGCGTGTCTTAAACTTTGAGAATATATATTCTCAAAGTTAATCTGCTCTAGCAGGGCTGATGGGCAGGCCACTTTCGGGCCGGAACTCTCCGGCCTGAAAGCAGGCTGTATTATAATTGAGAATAAGCACGGCAAAAGGCGTGATGCCTTTTGTGCAGAACTGCCTGTTTTGCGCGGCGGAACTAAGACACGGCTGCGCAGGGCACGGCTGGCGCGTTCATTGAGAGCGCCTGCTGAAGTGCCATCTGAAGCGCTTGGCGGATGCGCCATACCGTTACGTCAGGCCGTTATGCCTGCTATGCCCGCCTGACGCGCTTGGCGTTGCGCCAGACAGAAACGGTGAACTGAAGCGGCGGGCTGTGGCCTGGCCTCAGCCCGCAAGTTTTTCCAGAGCCTCGCGGGCTATCTGGCTGACGCCTTTTTCATAAATGTCGTTGCCGTCAAAAAGCTCGCATGTCTCGTCGTGCTCTGCTTCAGCCAGGCGGCGCAAGGCAGGGGCGTCCATAAGGTCGGGCGGCAACTGGCTCAAGGCCCAGGCAGACATGCCCCGGCAGATGATATCCTCATCTTCCAGACCGTGAATCAGCCATTTACGCGCGCCAAGGCACAGTTGCGGGCGGTCTTGCGCAAGGCGTCCGATGGCCCAGTAGCAAGAGCGACGCAGGAGGGCGTGGTCGCAAAAATTGTCGTCGTGGCCGAGGTCAATGATGTAGGAAATGAGGATGCGGTGAAAATCTTTGGCAAGGGGCTCGCTGGCTGCCAGAATTTCGCCAAATGCTTCCGGGATGCCCCAGCCGATATTGCCGGATTCTTCATTGAGGTGCCACATGAGGCGGCGAACGATGTTTTTGGCCGCTTCTGGCTGGCTTTTGGCAAGGCGGGCTGTCACCTGCCCCAGCGCCACGGCTGCCCTGTGCATGGTCTGGGGGCCAAGCAGCAGGAATGAAAACAGCGGTCCGACGTTTTCAAGGCCGCCTTCTGCGATTTCATCCAGATGGGTGCGCCATTCTGGACTATTGATGCAATCCTTCAGTTTTTGTTTGGCTGAGCGCATTCGGGCCATGATCCATATCCTCCGGGGGCAGTGTTCTGGCTCCGCTTATATAGTTATAGTTTTTTTCCATTCTGGCAAGGCGGTGCGCCACATTGCGTTCATGACAGATGCCAGCCCTCGCCGCCAGCGTAATTCCTGCCTGTTATTACCTCAAATGCCGCAAAAGAAAGTCACCCAGAAGGGCACGCTGAAGTCCAGCACCAGCGCATGTACAATGGCGATAAATATCCACTGGTTTCCGGCATAGCGTGTAATGACGGGCAGGGTTGTGTCCATTGTGGAAGCCCCGCCGCAACTGATAGCCGCCGTTGGGCCGATAAAACGCACCATAAGAGGCGTGAAAAGCAGCGTTATCAGTTCGCGGCTGATATTGCTGAGAAGGGCAATGGTGCCCAGTTCCGGCCCTTTGTACTGCGTGATGAAGATGGACGAGAGTGAATAATAGGCAAAGCCCGCACCCACGGCCATACATTCGGCTGCGCTGTACGCAAGAAAAAGACTGACCAGGGCTGTTCCCGCAAAGGTGCCCACCGTAGTGGCAAGGGGAAGCAGCAGAACGCGGGGCCGCAGGGTGCGCAGCATCTCTCCAAGCCGTCTGTCCGACCCCATTGAAATGCCCACAAGAACCATAAGCAGCCACAACACATAGAGCGTCATGTCATGCTCAATGAAATAGTCCGGCACAAAGCCGGCACGGGCCAGCAGCAGCCCTGCAATAAAAAAGCCCATAATAACGAGGCTGCCGTTCATGAGCGTGCATCCTTGTTACCGGAGGCGGGCGAGGCCATGCCGTCAGAAGACGCGGCGGCAGAAAGCAGGGTAAGGGCGGCGGGTTCCGGCGGCTGGCGGAAAAAGCGGCGGATGCAGAGCACGCAGACAAGAGACCCCGCTATGCCTGCAAGAGTCAGCACGATGGCTGTGCCGCCCAGCTCCGGCAGGGCGGCCATAAGGATGCTGTTACCTCCCACTGAAATGCCAAGGGCAAAAAGCAGCAGCACAATAGCCGGGGAGACGCAGCGTGTGAGCAGGGTGGCCAGCGGTTTGCCGCGCAACAAAAAACCCGCGGCAATGCCCAGAAACATGAGGCCGATGGCAATAAACACAAAATCCTCCGAACCTGAAAAACATTGACGACAGCCAGCATTGAAATCAGCGCAGGGCTGTGCCTGGCATGTCTGCCCTTATGTGGCCGTGACCCAATATACGAAAGCAATTTACCGTTGAAACGCTGTGCGCTTTAAAATTGTTATTCTGCCAAAATTACGATTTTTGGCTAAACCCGTGCCGTGGTGCGTCGCGTAAAACTCTCGTGCAGGGTTGGAGCCTTTAAGCTTGCCCGAAGTTACCATGCTCCATATCTGGCGCGACGAGACCCCGCTGGCAGAAGCCTCGCGGCCAAACCGTCTCAAAATCGGAGAATATTCATTTTGAAAATTTGACATCGCAGCATGGCGTTTCGAAAGAACGTGATTTTCGCTCGGGGCATGCTCAAGGGGCAGGGGGCCGCTGTAGTTGCTGCCACGCACCTTGCCCTTGAAAGGCTGAAATACGTTAGCGGGCGACCTGTCGCAGAGCTTGCCGTAAAAAAGCCAGCATGGAGGCATAGCGCTGATCTTCACGCTGCATATAGTCCACATCCCACAGTACCCACACCATATGCCCCTTGTAGCGGGTTTGTTGCAGAGGGCGCAGGCCGGGGGGCAGCCCCAAAGCCTTAACTGCTGCCGATCCCATAACCACCACGCCGCGCGCGCCAAGGCGTGAGGCCCCTGACCAGAAGGCGTCCGCATGGGGCACAAGACCTTCTTCCTGATCGGGCATGCGGTCTTCCGGCGCGGCGGGCAGGCCAGCGGGCCAGAAGGTGTGGGTTCCGGCAGGGTGCGCCAGATCCTGAAGCAGTTTTTGCAAAAAGCCCCTGCGCTCAAGACGGCCTTCAGCCTGAGGGTCGCTGAGGTCAAGGCCGAGATTCCAATACGTCCACAGGATCAGGCCGGGCCGGGTTTTTTCCAGTTGCTGGCGCCAGGGGGCGGGCCAGACATGCGGCGGCAAGGGCTTCCACAGGCGGCTGTCAGACGTGGTTTCCGGCGCGGCGGATTCTGCGCGGGGCGCAACACCAGCAGGTGCGGTGCGGGCTGTGCCTTGAGAGGATTGTGCGGCTGAACGGTGCGGTGTCCTCGCGGCCTGTCCGGCTTGTCCTGCCTGTCCGGAAGGGCCTGCTTGCCCGGAGGGCGCGGGACGAGCGCCCTGCCTGCCAGTGTAGGCTGTTGAAGTGCCTCCCGCGGCTCCGCGCACTGGCGGGCGGGCAGCGGTCTCGGGCTGCGGCGCCGCAAAGGCGTCAAATCCTTCGGGCATGAGCAGGTTGGATAACCCGCGGCGCTGCCAGAGGGCGGACAGGGGATTTACATACGCAAAAGCCACGAACACAACTCCCAGGCCACGTCGGCCTTGCTCTGGTTGGGCCAGATTTCTTCGCGCCCGTTGGCGTCCACCACAGCCATGCTGTTGGTGGGGGAACAAAAACCGCTGTCTGCGCAGTTAACAAGGTTGCCCGCCAGAAGGTCGGCCTTTTTGCGGCCAAGTTTGGCGTGGGCCAGGGGCAGCAGGGCGTGCATGTCCGGTGCGGTTTCAGCGGCAAAGGCCAGAATTTTCTGGCCGGGCGCGCGTTTTTCCGCAAGACTTTGCAAAATATCAGGGTTGGGCTGGAAGTCCAGGCTGAACCCCTGCGGGGCCTCGGCCTTTTTAAACTTGCGCCCGCCAATGGGCTTGGGCGAAAAATCCGCCACCGCTGCGGTGAACATGCCCACATCCATCTGCGCCCACAGGCTGGCGGCCACCGCGTACATGTCTCTGGCGCTGATCACGTCGCGCCGGGCGATGCCCTGTGGCATGCGGGTGCGCACGCCGGGGCCGCAGATGGCCGTCACTTCAGCGCCGCGCAGCCATGCGCAGACGGCCAGTGCCGCGCCCATGAGGCCGCTGGATGGGTTGGACCAGAAGCGCACGCCGTCCCATGCCTCACGCGTGGGGCCAAGGGTGACCATAACGCGCTTGCCAGCCATGTCTTGCGGAGTCAGCGTCCGCAAGGCAGCCAGAAAAATGTCGTGCAGGGGGGCAAGCCTGCCTTCGCCTTCATCGCCGCAGGCAGTGCCGCCGCAACCGGGCGCAACGATGCAGGCCCCCCGTTCGCGCAGCAGGGCCACATTGGCCTGGGTGGCGGGGTTGGCCCACATGCGCGGATTCATGGCCGGGGCGATGACCAGGGGGCCGTCAAAGGCCAGAGCCTGCGCGGCCAGCATGTCGTCCGCAGCGCCGTGGGCAAGGCGAAAGAGCGCGTCAGCCGAGGCAGGGGCCACGACCATTGCATGCGCGTGCTGCCCCGGTTCCAGATGGGCGAAAATCTCCTGCCCCTGGGTGAACATGTCTTCATAGACAGGTGTCGCCCCCAGAGATTCAAAAAGCATGGGTGTTACAAAACGCCGCGCCCCGGGCGTGAGCGTGACCGAGACGTGGATGCCCATGCCGCGCCATGCCCGGAGAAGATCCGTAGCCCGGTAGCAGGCCACGGAGCCGCACACGCCGAGATGCAGCCGTTTGTGCTCAAAGCGGGTGCTGTGGTCAAAGGGCGTTTTCAGGCCGCTTTTCTGATCGTTCATAGGCTTCGCTCCTGTAGACCGCCGCCGCTGCTGTTGCTGCCGCCGTACGAACCGCTGCTCTGGCTCGAATGCCCGCCCTGCGGCGAGGTATTCATGCCGCCGGAATCGCTTGAGCCGCCAAGGCCGCCGGAATCGCCGCCAGTGCCGCTGTTGCCCGTGTTGGCGGCGTCCTGCATGGGCAGGGGCGCTCCGTCGGGCAGGCGGTCTGCAACCCAGATATTCAGAACAGTCAGCATGGTCTGGCTTTCAAAGGTCAGCACAGCCATAGTAGCGCCACGGTCATAAACATAGACGGCGCGCGCACCCTTGCGCAGGGCCATGCGCAATTGCCAGCCCTGGCCTTGCAGGCCGGAGTACATGATTTGCGCCGCAAACCCTGTATCTACCTGGCCGCGCAGAACTTCCAGGCCCTGGCGTCCGCCGCCGGGACCAAAGTCCTGAAAGCCATGTGAGCCATAGCGCTGCATGCCCGCAGGCGTGGGCACGCCAAGCAGCAGGCTTGTGGCAGTGTCCGTGCCGCCAGTCAGAGGGTCGTTGGAAAAAGGATTTTCCAGCCCGATAGACGCGCAGCCCGGCAGGGTAGCGAGAAGTGACAGTAACGTAAGGATGACAAGAGGCCGCCGCATGGCTATACTCCTTCCCTCCCTTCGTCATATCGAGGGGAGCAATCACGTCACCCTAGCCTCAACGCCTTGCGCTGACAAGAGCAGCAGGGCCGGAAAGGGCGGGAACATATAACCAAGGCTCGGAAGCCATGCATATTGAGGAAGCGGATTTTTTACTGGAAAATTACCGTTTTGACCTGCCGCAAGAACAGATAGCCCAGTTTCCCCCCGACGAACGGGGCGGTTCACGGCTGCTGGTCATGCCGCGTACCGGCGCACTGGACTTGCGCCACGAAAAATTTAGCGACTTGCCGGACTGCCTGCCCGAAGGGGCATTGCTGATAGCAAACAACTCCCGTGTTTTGCAGGCGCGTCTTCTCGGTACGCGCTCCACGGGCGGCAAGGTGGAATTTTTGCTGCTCACGCCCCTGCCATTAGTGGTGGAGATGGCCAAGACCGACAAAAACGGCGGCTTTTCCGCCGAGGCAGAAGGGCTTGTGCGCTCCGGCGGCAGCATTCGTGAAGGGGAATCCTTTGATTTTGGCGCGGGCATTAGCGTGACCGTGTTGGAATCCGGCCCGTTCGGGCAGCGCCGTGTGCGTCTGGCCTGGAAGGGGGATCTGGCGGCGGCCTTTGCGGCAACCGGGCATATTCCCCTGCCGCCCTATATCAAAAGGCCCGATGCCGAGGATGATCTGAGCCGTTACCAGACCGTCTATGCCCGTCAGGACAAGACAGGTTCTGTGGCCGCGCCCACGGCTGGCTTGCACTTTACGCCGCCCCTGCGGGAAAAATTGGCCGAAAGGGGCTTCCAATGGGCGGAAGTGACCCTATATGTAGGGTATGGCACATTCAGCCCGGTGCGCAACGCCGACATCCGCAGCCACCGCATGCATCGGGAATATGTAGAAATTCCCGAAGCCACTGCCCTTGCCATTGCCGAGGCGCGTGCGCAAAAAAGGCCCGTCATTGCCGTGGGCACCACCAGTTTACGCGCTCTTGAGGGCGTAGCGGAACTGTGTGGCCGCGTGCAGGCGTACACGGGCTGGACAGATATTTTTCTTTATCCCGGCAGGCCGTTCCGTGTGGTTGATGGTTTGGTGACCAACTTCCATCTGCCGGAATCTTCACTGCTCATGCTGGTATCAGCCTTTGTGGGCCGCAAGCGCATGCTTGATGCCTACGCAGAGGCCGTCGCCCAGGGTTACAGATTTTTTTCATATGGGGATGCCATGCTGATCCGCTGACGCCCTTTGCCGCTGGTTGTCCGCTTTTCCGGCATGCCGGAACGGCGGCGGCCTGTGGCCGTCTTGCCTCACGGGGTTGTCCCGCCGGGGCATGACAGGGCATTGACGAGGCTTTGACGGCAAAGCTTCGCGGAACGGGCCTGTCGCCAGACTGTCCGTTTCCCTCCCCCCGCAGCGGGCAAGGCACCTCAAGGAGCATACATGTCACGAGTCGTTTTTCTGGAAGAACGCTGCAAAGGCTGCCGCCTGTGTGTGGAAGCCTGCCCCGTGCATATTCTGCGGCCTTCCGGCCGTTTTAATCGTCAGGGTTACGAGGTTATGGAAATGGACGGGCGGTGCATTGGTTGCGCATCCTGTGCTATTATGTGCCCCGATGTGGCCATTCGCGTGTTCAAAGGTCCAAACAAGAAGGGAGGCGAGGCATGAGTCAGGGCCAAAACTCCTCTGAACGTATTCTCATAAAAGGCAACGAAGCCGTGGCCTTTGGCGCTGTGGACGCAGGTTGCCGCTGTTATTTCGGCTACCCCATCACGCCGCAGAACGAAATTCCCGAAGTGCTCTCCTCGCTGCTGCCGGAAAACGGCGGCCAGTTTGTGCAGGCCGAAAGCGAAGTGGCGGCGGTGAACATGCTGCTGGGCGCTGCTGCCTGCGGCATACCGGCGCTCACGTCTTCTTCAAGCTGCGGCATATCCCTCATGCAGGAAGGCATTTCTTACATGGCGGGCAGCCATATCCCCGGCGTTATGGTCAACATGCAGCGAGGCGGCCCGGGCCTTGGCGATATTGGCCCTTCGCAGGGCGACTATTTTCAGGCAGTCAAGGGCGGCGGTCACGGCGACCACCGCAATCTGACGCTGGCTCCGGCCACGGCGCAGGAATGCTATGACTTCATGTTTCGCGCCTTTGCCCTGGCCTTCAAGTACGCCAACCCGGTCATGGTGCTTGGCGACGCCATTGTGGGCCAGATAAAGGAACCCGTGCGGCGCGTGGCCCCGGCTGACGCTGTATCGCCGGAAGCTCTGGCGGCCATGAGCAAGGACTGGAGGCTCGAAGGCTTTGGCAAGCGTGGCGCAGGAGCGTCTCCGCGTCTGCTCAAGTCTGTGTACCTGGCTGAAGGCGCGCTGGCCGAACGTAACCGTATGCTTATGGCGAAACATGAGGCTATGAAAGCCGAATGCGCCTGGGAATGCGTGGACGTTGAAGACGCCGAACTTGTGGTGGTGGCCTTTGGCTCCATTGGCCGCATCGCCCGCAGTGCCATACGCCAGTTGCGGGCCGAAGGGCACAAGATAGGCCTGTTCCGTCCCATCACGCTCTTTCCTTTTCCTGAAGAGGCCCTGCGCGCCATTGCGCCTGGCCGCCGCTTTCTGGTTATGGAACAGAATACGGGGCAGATGGTGGAAGATGTCCGGCTGGCACTCTTTGCCCAGCCCGGCATAACCGGTTCTTCCGTGCTCTGGCACGGCATCATGCCCGGCCTTTTCATCGGGGCTGACGCTTTGCGTGATCCCATGCTACAGGCCCTCAAGGAGAAATAGCCATGTCAGTTCAGCAAATAGACGCCCAATGGCTGCCGCAAGAGGGCGAAACTCTGGTTTTTGACGTAAATCCCGTGCTCAACGAGCGCCATACCCACTACTGCCCCGGCTGCCACCACGGCATCGCCCACAGGCTGGTGAGCGAGGTGCTGCACGAACTGGGCGTGGCAGACCGTACCATTCTTGTGGCTGCGGTGGGCTGCGCCACCTTTACCTATGACTATTTCAATGTGGACGGCCTTGAAGCCCCGCACGGACGCGCCTGCGCCGTGGCTACGGGCGTGCGCCGCGCCCGGCCCGAATCTGTGGTGTTTACCTATCAGGGCGACGGCGACATGGCCGCCATCGGCATGGCCGAATCCCTGCACGCCGCCAACCGTGGTGAAAAAATCACCACCATTTTCATCAATAATACGGTGTACGGCATGACGGGCGGGCAGATGGCCCCGACCACCCTGCTGGGGCAAAAAACCACTACGACACGCCAGGGCCGCGACATCAACAATGAAGGCGGGCCCATCCGCATGGCCGAAATTATGGCCCAGCTGGACGGCGTAGCCTATTCCGCGCGTTGCTCACTGGACTCCGTCAAAAACGTGCGCGCCGCAAAAAGCGCTGTGCGCAAAGCTTTTGACGTGCAGTTGCAGGGGCTTGGTTTCGGCTTCATCGAGCTGCTTTCCGGCTGCCCCACCAACTGGCATCTGGACCCCATTGCCGCCAACAAGCGCATTGCCGAGGCTATGATTCCTGTGTTTCCGCTGGGTGTGTACAAGGACGTAACGGCGGGACAGGAAGCCGGGGAGGCAGGCCGTGAGTAAGTATCAGGACGTCATAATCGCCGGGTTCGGCGGCCAGGGAGTCATGCTGATAGGCAACCTTCTGGCCCAGGCAGGCATGGAGCACGGCCTTGAGGTAAGCTTCATCCCCGTGTACGGCGCAGAAATGCGCGGCGGTACGGCCAACTGCACCGTTGTGATGGATGAACACGCCATCGGGTCGCCGCTGGTGCGTGAACCTTTGTCTACCATTATTCTCAACGAACCCTCGTTGACCAAGTTTCAGCCCCGCCTGCACAAGGACGGAGTGCAGGTGGTCAACGCTTCTCTGGTGGACAAGGGACTTCTGGACGCAGCCCTGCGCACGGTCTACATCCCGGCCAACGATATGGCGCACGACCTGGGTAATGTGAAAATGGCCAATATGGTGGCTCTGGGCGCATGGCTCAAGGCCACGGGCGGTTTGCCGCTTGCCGTGGTGCAAGAGGCGCTTAACCGCGTGATAAGCGCCCACTACGCCAAGCTTATCCCCCCCAACATAAAGGCTCTTGAAGCTGGCTATAACTTTGCCTGAGTATCCTGCCGTCTGAATTCTGGCGGGGTATGTTCCGCTGCGGCAGCATCATGATAAACAGTAGAATCCCCGTGGTTTTCCACGGGGATTCTACTGTTTATGCGCGTCTGAAATCCGGCCGCCGGCTCTTTGGGCTTACTGCCGTGCGGCCTTGTGGCAAAGTTCGTAAAAACCTTCCGCCAGTGTCGGATGAGCGTGAATGGTGTGTGCCACGGCATCAGCCGTTGCACCTGTGCGGATGGCCAGGGCGGCTTCTGCCACAAGGTCAGTGGCGTGCGGGCCGCAAAGATGTGCGCCCAAAATGGTGTTGTTTTCAGCATGGGTCACCAGCTTGAACACTCCGGCAATTTCACCCATGGCGTGAGCCTTGCCCAGCTCCCTGACCTGCAGCAGCGTGCTGCGAACTGGCAAACCGCAGGCCGCCGCCTGTTCTTCCGAAAGCCCCACGCAGCCGATTTCCGGCGTGGTAAAGATGGCCGAAGGCACGACGCTGTAATCGCAGGGCGCGGGTGCATCCAGATGCGCCACCACATGTTCGGCTTCGGCCGAGGCCATATGGGCCAGCATGACTTTTTCAGGGCCAAGAACGTCGCCAATGGCATATACGCCGGGCATGGATGTTTGCAGGCAGTCATCCACCTCGATCCAGCCTCTTGGCGTCATGGCTATGCCCGCATCTTCAAGGCCGAGCCCCTGGGTTCTGGGTTCCCGTCCCACAGTGACAAAGACGGCCTCCGCTTCCAGCATGCCCGCAGCAACCTGCCCGGCATCCTGCGGCCGCGCGGCACCTGTCACCAGTTTTACAACACCCTGTTCCGTCACGGCAGAACTGACGGTTTTGCCGAGCTCGACGCGAATCCCCGTTTTTTTCATTTCCCGCAGCAGCAGCTTGCTCATTTCTGCATCAACCGACGGAATGGGCAGCAGACGGCTCTGCCCCTCGATAACGGTGACGGCTGCGCCGAATGACCTGAAAATGCAAGCCATTTCGCAGCCGATGACGCCGCCGCCGACAATAACGACGGACGCAGGCACATGCTCCAGCTGCAGTACATCGTCGCTGTTCAGGATATACTTATGATCTGCGGGCAAAGAAGGCAGGTCCAGAGGGCGTGAGCCCGTGGCGATAATGACGTTGTCGCTTGCTACAGGCATGGAGCATTCCTGTGTGGTCACCACCACTTCCCGGCAATCTGTTATCCTGCCTCGTCCGCGCATCAGCGTGATGCCAAGGCTGGCGCACGTTTTTTCCAGTCCGGACGCCAGCAGGCCGGTAACATTATTCTTGCGTGCAAGCAGGGCGGGCATGTCGATGGCGGCCCCGGAGCAGCCAGCGATGGCGTGGCTGCCTGCGTGGCGGATTTTTTCCAGCGTGTCGGCCGAGCTTTTGAAGGTCTTGGTGGGAATGCAGCCCGTGTGCAGGCATGTGCCGCCCACGGCCGCGCTTTCTACAAGTGTTACGCTGTGCCCGGCTCTGGCCGCTGCGAATGCAGCCGTATACCCGCCGGGGCCGCTGCCGATGATAGTCAGTTTTCGCATGTTGTTACCTCGTGCTGCGCGTGACGTCAGACGCAACGGTTAAGCCAGCGACCCCAGAAATTTCTGGTATTCTTCGGCAGAGAGCAGGGGGGCAGTCTGCGGAGCATCGGTCTTGCGCAGGCGCACAATCCAGCCTTGGCCGTAACAGTCGCTGTTCACAAGCCCGGGCTGATCCTCAAGGCTGGCGTTGGTTGCTGCAACTTTGCCTGACACCGGAGAAAACAGGGCATTGACCGATTTCATTGATTCCACGGAACCGAACTCCTTTCCTGCCTCAAGCATGTCGCCCACAGCAGGCATGTCCACATAAACCACTTCTTGCAGCTGGGCCTGCGCAAAATCTGAAATTCCCACGATGAAGCCATCGTCGTCTTCAAGCAGCCAGATGTGTTCGCTGGTATAGGAACGGTCCTGAGGCAAGGTGTTGTCAGTCATATTTTCTCCTTATGGTTGCCCGGTGTGAAAAGCCGCCGCGCTTCCTGTTGCAAGAGGCGCGGCGGCGGGTCCGGAAAGGCGGGAGCCTGCATCCTGGCGGATGTTTATGGCGGCAGGGGCTTGACTGCCGCCTGACGGGAGTCCGCCGGGCGAAGCGTCACCGCCTTTTCGGTGTAGTGGCCTGTTGGTGCTAGCTTTCGGCCTCGTCTCCGGCCAGTCCTCCGGGCAGAGGGTAGGCGTGGCGCTGGCCGTTAAGAATGAAGCTGTAATTGATCTTGCTGGACGCCTTGAGCATGCTGGCTACAGAGCAGTATTTCACTGCACCAAGCTCAAAAGCGCGCACAAACCTGTCCAGGGTGATGCCTTGGCCTTCAACCGTGTATTCCACGTTGATTTCGGTAAAGATCTGGGGGATTTCATCGCGGCGCACGGCATCGGCGGTTATGTTGAAGCTCGTGTACTCAAGGCGCATCTTGTTCATGGCGTGCCCCACTTCAATTCCGGTGCAACCAGCCATAGAAATGAGCAGCATCTCCATCGGCCGCACGCCCTGATTGCTGCCGCCGTAAATGGCTGAAGCGTCCATGATCAGGCTGTGCCCGTCGGAATCCTTTCCCTCAAAAGTCATGTTTCCTTTCCATTCCACGTGAATCTTGGGCATGATGAGAAATCCTTATATCGTAGTGGTTTTTTTGCGTTCTGTACTGAAAATAAGGGCGACCCAGGCGCAGAGGACAGTCAGGAAGGCCGTCATGCCCCAAAGGCCAGTCTGGTAGAACCATGTACCGGCAGCCATGAGGGCTACGCATAGTGCAATGGCAAGCAATACCGATATGTTGCGCAGTATTTTGATGCTGCCGGAGGGACTGATGAAGTCCCATCCCTTTTCTGCCAGGGATACTGCGGTCATGCCGATGATGTTGGCAGCCATTGCCACCCATACAGGATGGATTTTGAGGTAAAAGCTGCTTACGGCCCATCCGCCGAGCCAGTTCCATACAAGACCTGCGCCGCAGCCGGCGATAAGGGCGGTCAGCGCGCCGCGCGGCGTAGCCACGCTCCAGAAAAGAGCTGCCACCATCGGAGCGAAAGTTGCGCCGTTGCGGGCTGTCCATGCGAAAATGTTCCACCATGCCGCCTGTTCGGAGCGCAGGTAGCCAAACAGGATCATGAGGCAGGTGAGGGCGAGCAGTGAAAGGCGGGTAAGCTTGACAAGCTTGGCGTCATCGGCATCAGGCCAGATGGCCGAGCCCACATCACGTCCAAGGCTGGTAGCGCCGGAGAACTGGCAGGGGGCGCCCCAACCCAGGGCGCAAGCCCAGATACCCAGAGTGAACAGGCCAACCATGGGGCCAGGCAGGGTTTCCATAAGATACTTGGGCACGGCCACGAGGCCGCGCGCGTTGCCCGGCATGGCAATGGCCGCAGCTGCGCCCACAAGTACGCCCATAGCTATGAAGATAACGTTGAAACCACTGGCGATAAGCAGACCCTTGCGGCCCTCGTCAGCGGTCTTGCACGAAAGTGCCATCTGAAAAGCGGCCTGGGCCAGCAGCACGTTGATGAGGAAGGTGCCGAACCATGCCAGGATGGTTTGCAGGCCAACGCTGGTAAGGTTGCCGTACTTGGCGTCCTGGGTCAGCAGTTCGGCCACCGCGCCGAAGCCGGGATTGACCGCAATGGCATAGATGGCCACTGCGAACATTATCATGAAAACAAAGAAGTTGGCGGTCTGCGTCATGGCCACCGACCACATGCCGCCTGCGCTGAGAAAGACATACATGAGTGCGGCCGTGAGCACTACGGAGAGCAGCATGTCCATGCCTGTGATGGCGTTGATGCACGAGGCGAAGGCCAGCGCCGTGGCCACCGACCACATGGGAAAGGTAATGGCCGTGATGCCCCCGGCGATGCCCTTGGCGGCTCTGCCGTACTTGTCGCCAATCAGGCCGGAAATCGTGACCATCATGCGTTTGCGGAAGGGGCCGATGAGCACCAGTGCAATAATCAGCACATGGGTAAGTTCAGCCACGCCATACCAAAGGGCAGAAATGCCCGTGAGGTAGGACAGTTCAAGAATGGCGATATAGGTGGAGCCAGAAAACAGACCCGTGATGCAGAAGGCCACAGTCCAGCGGCTGAACTTTCGCCCGCCCACAAAAAAATCTTCACCCGCCTGTGCCTTTTTTTTGGCTATCTGACTCATGACGATGAGCAAGAGCGTATAGGCCAGGGCAAGCCCGAACATCCAAATGGCCGAAGATGACATGATTACTCCTCATATTTTTCAAGGGCGTTTTGCTTTCGCCGCGCCTGTTTCGCTGAAATGCCGTAGCAGCGCGAAACGGCGTGCGGCAACACCCGAACAGTTGACGCCAACAATCCTTGCTTACTGCGGAGCTGCAGCCGTAACGCGAAACTTATCCAGAGTTTTTACGCCTGCACGCATGGCCGCCTGTTTTGCAGCGGCGTTTCTTCAATTTTCAGTCACGACTGTCCGGCATGTTGCCCCATGCCGGACAGTCATATGTGACAACAGGCCTTCTAGAGCAGATAAACTTTGAGAATATGTATTCTTAAAGTTTAAGACACGCTCGTTACGGCGTTTAACCGCGCAACTAAATAGCTGAAGTTGCGCTTATACCTCCACGGCGGGCGTCTGCTCACGCAGCCACCTGAACATTTCAAGGTAGAAATGCCCTAAGCCCTCTCTTCTCCCTCCAGAGACGTGCGCCATCACCGCTGGCGACAGTTGGAATCTCTGGTATTCCCCGCTCATATGCCGGTGAGGAAATTCTGTAATTAGCAAACATTGTTCCAAAAAGTTCTTCTAATTATTGTAGCCTGTTATCGTAGTATGCTCCGGTGCATGCCTGAAGCGCGAGGCCAGTTGAGGACGCTTGTGCAGTTTTATAACATGCTATGATTTATTGATATTTTTTTGCAGTTATGGACAGCAAAAGACAAGGGCTAGTGGTTCAAAATCAAACCATATGGTTTGATTTTGAACCACTAGCCCCTTTATGCCGCTGTTGGCGGCTGATTGGCGGAATCAGGACTGGCCGTATCGGATAATGGTTTAGTTTTGAACCACGATGTCATATTCCCGCATTTTCCGCAGAAGCGTAGCGTGCGAAACACTGAGATCGCGGGCCGCCCCCCTGATGCTTGGCGCATTGCGCAGCGCGTTTTCAATGCACTGTTTTTCAAAATGTTGCATCTGTTCACGCATGGTGGCGTTTCTGGGCGGCGCAGGCTGGCCTTCCTGACGGGCAAAACTTTCCCATACCAGCTCTCGGTTGCCGAGTGAAAGGCTTGCAATGGTCAGGCGCTCCATAAAATTGGCAAGCTCCCGCACATTGCCGGGCCAGGAATACCGAAGCAGTATTTCTTCTTCCTGAGGATTCGTGTGGCAGTGGCAGGAATACTTTTTACCGAAGCAGGAAAGAAAATGCCTTGCCAGAGGCAGAATGTCTTCGCGCCGCTGGCGCAGGGGCGGTACTGAAAGGGGGATGACATTGAGGCGGTAGTAAAGATCTTCGCGAAAGGTATTCTCGCGCACCATTTTGAGCAGGTCGCGGTTGGTCATGGCAATGATGCGCACATCGAGCCTGACTGGCTTGCGCCCGCCTATGCGGTAGATAACCCCTTCCTGAAGGGCTCGCAGCAGTTTGACCTGGAGGGCCATATCCATTTCGCCCACTTCATCCAGCATAAGCGTGCCTTCATGAGCGACTTCGAGCATGCCCGCCCGGCTGGCGTTGGCCCCGGTAAAACTGCCTTTTTCGTAGCCGAACAGCTCTGCTTCCTGAAGGTGATGCGGAATGGTGCCGCAGTTGATCTGCACCAGAGGGCCGTGGCGGCGCTTGCTGTGGTTGTGAATGTTCATGGCTACAACCTCTTTGCCCGCGCCGGTTTCCCCGGTGATGAGCACGGTGGAATCCACGCCGCCCAGGCGGGCCGCTTCGTCAAGCAGGCGCAGCATGGCAGGGTTGTGGGCAATGATTTTTGTGCCCTTGAGGCTGGCTTCCTGAAAGGCCGCCAGCTTGCGGCGGCTGTTTTCTGCCTCTTCCTGCAACCGTGTGATTTCGGTCATGTCCTGCGCAGAAAGTACGCAGCGAAAAGGCCGCTGGTCGGCGTCGAATATGGGGGTGATGGTAAAGACGACCTGCTTGCCGCTGCAGTTCTCCAAAAGAGTGCTGCCCGCCTTGCGTGAGGACATGGTTTTTTTGAGCAAATCGGCCACAGCCATCATGGCAGGAGAATCCGGCTTGCGCAGGTTGTCGCAGTCTGGCAGCAAGGAGCGGATTTTATCATTGGTGTACAGGGGAACACCTTCCTGATCGAAGATCATGATCCCGTCAGTAGCGCAGTTGATGACTGCGTCCAGCTCTCTGTTATGGTAATCTGCGCTACAGAAGGCGTTGTATATCTTGTGGATAAGGTCTTTCTTGGTAAGTACACCTACCAGTTTGTCCTCGTGGTCGAGAACAAGCATTCTGTCTATGGGCAAGCTGCATGCGGCGCCAAACGTGGCGTCATTGCGGATGCTCACTAGGTCTACATCCATTACTTCACCGATAGGGGTCTCAAAGGATTTTCCCTGCCGTATGGCCTGCACAAGGCGAAATATGGTCAAAATACCGCGAACCTTTTTATCTGTGTCCAGAATGGGCACGCAGTTGACCCCGTGCCGCTCGTAAACTGGCAGGGCATCCTTGAGCCTGTGTTCAGGCGTCAGGGTTTCCGGGTTGTCATGCATGACCTGTTCGACAAGCATGCTTTCTTCGGGCAGTGCGGGCATGGATTTTACCTGTGCTGTGGTGGCGGATTGGGAGATCGTTGGGCCGATGCTGGCCTGAATAAAACGAAGGTTGGCGGCGGTGCGCCCCACAGCCTTTAATGTGCCTGAAACAGTGCGTTGTTGGGGGAAAACGGGGCCGCACCTCTCCGGTGCAGCCGCGAGATACATCTTCCTTGAATTTAGTGAAACTTTATCAAGCTTGTAGCGCGTTATATTGGTTCTGTCATATTTGGATGTTAATTTCAAATTCTTTTGTGATCTATAGTTCTCATATGTCAAACGGCTGTTTTTGCAATGTATTGTATGGAAAATGATGCAGAAAATAGTATTTTGAAGAATAGGCAGGCTATATTTCCGGTAAAATTGTACTGTATAGTGTTATATTGTTAATATTATATATTGAATAATGTTGTATGATTGCAGTGTGAGAAAATTATATGCAGATATAATAAATAAAAGTGTTTCTAATTGCGTTGTTGCATTTTTGCAACTTGATATTGTGTCTTTACTTATTAGTAATATGATATTAGTTTTTTGAAACTGAAAACTTCCCCTTTATCAAACATGTTCTTTTCAACAACCGTTGATTGGCAATAGGTTGTCTCGTCATTTTTTTACACCAAGGAATGTGACGTCGTCATGAGCGCAAAAAGTAAGATAGTTTTAAGTGTTTTCGCATTCTTTTCGTTGGTTATTCTGGCCATGACGGTCAATTCGTACAGAAGCTTCAGTTCGTCATCCAACGACGCCAAAATCGAGCAGCTGGACACCATTTCACGGTCAGTGGGCAAGGCCGTTGCCGAAAAAATGGACGTGTATTTCAACATGCTGGAACTGTCAGCCAAAATGCTGGCCAACCCTGTGGGCGTTACTGGTGAAGACCGGTATGAATACCGCAGGAATGTGCTTATCCAGTTGTTGCAGCAGACAAAGCTTGTTGAAGCCTATTATTGCCTTGAAAATGGCGAAACACATAATAACAAGGGCATGATCCAGAACTTTAACGCCAAAAGCCTTGGCCGTGAATGGTACAAGCGCCTTTTTGGCGGTGAAAAGCGCGTTGTCACCACGCCTTACACCTCGTCCATCGGGGCCACTGTTATGGCCGTGGGCGTACCCATAATGGACAACGGTAACGTGATAGGCACGCTGTGCATCAACCTGGGTTTGACGGACATCACCCAATTCGCCAATGGCGTGCTGGATTTCAAGAATGTCTTTCTGACCCGCGCCGATGGCTACGTCATGGCCAACAGCAATGAGAAGCGCATTGGCAAAAGCCTGTGGGAAGAAATCCCTGGGCTGGATAAATACCGCAATCAGCGCACCAACAGCAGAATATTCTTCACCCACACCAACAAGCAGTACGAGGGCAGCCTTTACGTTATTGACGGGCTGGACTGGAAGGTGTGGACCTACGAAGACGTGGACGTCATTCATCAGGATTCGGATAAAAACCTGCTGCACAGCTCCATAGCTGCAGTGGTTGCCCTGGTGCTTTCAGCCCTTATGGTAAATTTTCTGGTCTCCCGCCTGATTTTCAGGCCTCTTGGCAAGTGCGTGGGCTTTGCTGCTTCCATATCTGAAGGAAAGCTTGATGAAAATCTGGATGTCAGAAGCAGGGACGAAGTTGGCGTGCTGGCCGACGCTTTGCGTACGATGGTGAACAGACTGAAGGAAATGATAACCACCACGGAAGAAAAAGAAAAACTTGCCATTCAGGAAGCAGAACGTGCACGCAAGGCCGTGAGCGAAGCCGAAGAGGCCCGCAAGGAGGCCGAGCTGGCCACCCAGCGCGGTATTCTTCAGGCGGCCTCACAAATTGAGGGCGTGGTGGAGCGCATAGCCTCAAGTACCGAAGAGCTGGCCGCCCAGTCGGAGCAGATATCCAGATCCGCTGCAGTACAGCAACAGCGCATGGCCGAAACAGCCACCAGCATGGAGCAGATGAGCGTGTCTGTGGTGGAGGTGGCGCGCAATTCCGGCGATGCCGCAACCAATGCCGTAAATACGCAAAACGAGGCCGGGCGTGGCGCTGACCTTGTGCGTCAGGTCATCACCTCGGTCAACCATGTGCAGGAGCAAAGTCTTGCAATGAAGGATGATCTCACGGAGCTGGGGCGTCAGGCCAACAGCATCGGAGCCATTATGGATGTCATCAACGACATCGCTGACCAGACCAACCTGCTGGCGCTCAACGCTGCCATTGAAGCGGCCCGCGCTGGTGATGCCGGGCGCGGTTTTGCCGTGGTTGCTGACGAGGTTCGCAAGCTGGCCGAAAAAACCATCGGCGCCACAAAGGAAGTGGGAGAGAACATTTCAGCCATTCAGGTGGCCGCGCAAAAAAGCATCCGTTCTATGGACGCCGCAGTGGACGCGGTGGGCACAACCACGGGCCTGTCGCGGGATTCGGGGGCAGCGCTTGACAATATTCTCTCCTACGCCAGGGACAACGCGGATCAGGCGCAGTCCATAGCCACGGCGGCTGAAGAGCAGTCGGCGGCTTCAGAGCAGATATCTCAGGCCATTGAAGAAGTTACAAGAATTACAGATGAAACCTCAAAGGGCCAGGCAGAATCCGCACAGGCTATTCAGCAGCTCGCGGCCATGTCTGGCGATTTGCGGGCCATTGTGGATCAACTGAAAAGGTCATAGGCTTAACTGGAACATTTCTGCTTTGAAATGTTCCAGCAACGGCCAAATAGCTTTATTGAACAGAACAAGCAGGCCCGTTGCCGCCCCATCAGGTGTGGCAACGGGCCTGTCGCATTACGGCGGATCAGTTGCCCATCATGATGCAGGGGCCACTTCAATGGCGGGCTGCTTTGTCTGGAGCCAGGGCCCTGTTATGGGCGCGAAAAGAACCGGCAGCAAAGGGGCATGGCTATGAGCAGCGGGGCCATAAGCCCAAAAACGCCCAGTACGCCGTGGTGGTATGTCAGAAAAGCCCCGGCGGCTCCGCCCAGCACAAAGCTGCACAGCACCGTGGCGAACATGCCCCTGTCGTGCCTTTTGGCGGCGCTCTGTTCCGGCCCGTAGAACAGCGTGTTCAGCAGGGAGGTCGTTACACCTGTAATATAGGTGGTGTGTACCTTGGATGTTCCCACAGTGGCGTAAACGCCGTTCTGCAGGCCCAAAGCCAGGCTGAGGCAAAGGGCCAGGCCATAGTCGCGCAGGGATGCGTCCAAATTTTCGTATGCCAGAACGCCCACGCCCACCACAATAATTTCAAGCGCGAGGGGCAGGGCCATGCCGCGCGCGGTGCCAATACGCCTGCGCCACAGCACACCGCTTACGGTGCCGCTTACAAAGCCGCCCACAGCCGTAAGAATGGCCCACAACTGCGTAAAGCTGCCCTCAACAATGCTGATGCCGCTCAATATGCTGTTGCCAGTGAGGTGCCCGCTGAAAACGCCCAGCAGCACAAAGGAGGCGGCGTCTGCAAAGCCTCCGGCCAGGGCGAGGCTGGCGGCCAGAAAGAATGGCAGAAAGGAGGGTGCTGCGGCCTGCGTGTCGGGCATGGCGTGCTCGTTTGCGGTATAAAAGCGCTTGCGGGCGCGCTTTGCACTGGGCAGGCGCGCCCGCAAGGGGCTGTTAGCTTTTGTGTGGTCCGGGCCTAGAGGCCCTTTTCAGCCATAAGGCAGGCAAGGTCGCAGACGCGGCAGGAATAGCCCCACTCGTTGTCGTACCATGCCACCAGCTTGACCATTTTGCCTTCCTGCACCGTGGTGTAGGAAGCTTCAAGGATGGATGAAGCGGGATTGCCCTTGAAGTCCATCGAAACCAGTGGCTTGTCGTTGTATTCAAGAATGCCCTTGAGGTAGGTTTCAGAGGCGTGCTTGAGCTTGCCCAGCAGGGTTTCGGTGTCGGTTTCCTTTTCCAGAATGCCGGTAAAGTCCACTACAGACACGGTGGGCGTGGGCACGCGCAGCGAGTAGCCGCTGAACTTGCCCTTGAGCGCGGGAATAACCTTGGCCACGGCCTGAGCAGCGCCAGTGGACGTGGGAATGATATTGCACGCAGCGGCGCGGGCACGGCGCGGGTCCTTGTGGGCCATGTCCAGAATGCGCTGGTCGTTGGTGTAGGAGTGGATGGTGGTCATGTTGCCGATCTGGATGCCAAACTCGTTTTGCAGCACCAGAGCCACAGGGGCCAGGCAGTTGGTGGTGCATGAGGCGTTGGAAACGATATGGTGTTTGGCCGGATCGTAGTCCTTATGGTTCACGCCCATAACGATGGTAATGTCTTCTTCCTTGGCGGGAGCGGTAATGATGACCTTTTTGGCTCCGTTTTCAATGTGGACGGAGCACTGGGAAGCCTTGCGGAAAATACCCGTGCTTTCCACAACAATGTCCACGCCGTATTCGCCCCAGGTCAGCTGTTTGGGGTCGCGTTCGGCAAAGCAGTGCACTTTCCAGTCGCCAACGGTCACTTCAGTGCCGTCGATCTTGGCGTCCAGGTGGGCGCGCCCGTAAACCGAATCGTATTCCAGCAGGTGAAAGTTGGTTTCGGCGTCAAACAGGTCGTTGATGGCTACCACTTCCACGCGGTCGCGGTAGCTCTGGTGCAGAGCGCGAAAAACCTGTCTGCCAATTCGGCCAAAGCCGTTAATGCCTATTCTGATTTTGCTCATATGCGAAATCCTCACGAAATAGAGGGGGTGTCGTCTGGGTACCTCGCGCTGTTACATGCGCAGGGACGTCATCTGCCGGGCACGTTTGCATGTGGAGAATCATTCTCCAGCGTGGGCAGGCTGCTGATTTGCAGGGTTTGCTTGCGCAGCCGCCGGGCATGCGCCGTTGGTCGACGCGAAAGCAAACAGGCCCGCCCGGCGCGCCCTAGTCTTCGTAGACCGAGTAAGCGTGTTTGGTCATCAGCTCGTAATTGTTGCGCAGTGCTTCATGAAGGCGCGCGTTTTCGATGGCCAGGGCCGAGATGGCGGCAACGGCTTCCATAAAGGTCTGCTCGTCGGCAGTGAAGTCACGTTCCTGGGCGGAGTATACGCGGATAAGGCCGATGGCCTTGCCGTCCACCATAAGCGGAGACGACAGAACGGAAACAAGGCCTTCTGCCTTGGCTGATTCGGGGTACTGAAAGCGGCCGTCAGCGGCGGCGTCTTTGAGGTGGATGGTTTTGCCAGCCAGAACCTCGCCGTCCATGCCGCTGCGTTTGACTTCTACCGAGCCTTTGCGCAGGTAGGTGGCGGAAAGGCCATAGGCCGCGCTGGGCAGCAGAAAACGGCCAGTGCTGTCCAGCAGGCGGATGGTGCTTGCCTTGCAGCCCATTGTAACAGCGGTCTGTTCCGTTATTTTATGCAGGACATCCTTGGGCTCAAGGCTGGAGTTGATAACCAGCGCAACATCTCTGAGAGCGCGAAAATAGTCTTGTGCCATGTGTGCCTCCTTGAAGAAAGCGGTGCAAAATAGTCTGCCTGTACAGTGACCAGGGGGTCACGAAGGATCATATCCGTATTGCAGTGTGCCAGACTATGAGTATGCGCTATTTTTCTCACCGGGGCAAATAGTGGCGGCGGCGGTTTCCAGACGGCCCGAATGGCGAACAAGAGAGCTTGCGAAGGTTCCTCAGGCTTTGACCTTGCCGGAACTTTGCATGCTTACCTGCCCCTCGATTATGCCGCCTTCTTCCGTCAGCAGCACCGGGGTTTGCACATGGCCTTCCAGTATGCCCGAACCATAAACCACCACACGGCGGCGGGCCGTAACCTCGCCGTTAAAGCGGCCAGAAAGCAGCAGTTCACCCACATCAAGCGTACCTGTGACCTGGGCGTCCTTGCCCACGTTCAGCGTGCCTTCGCTGACGATTTCGCCATTGTACTTGCCTTCAATGCGCACAGTGCCCTTGAAATGCAGCTTGCCTTCATAAACAGTATCGGAACCCAGGTAGGCTATTTCGTCCTTGGCCACAGTGGTCTCCCCGTTGGATTTGCAATTATCCCTTGAACATGAATCGCCGCATGGACACGTTGAGCACAATGCCCAGCAGCGTGAAATTGACCACGGTGGCGCTGCCGCCGTAGCTGATGAAGGGCAGTGGAATGCCCACCACTGGCATGATGCCGATGACCATGCCCATATTTATCAATATTTGCCAGAAAAAGTAAAAGAACACCCCGACCACCAGCATGCTGCCAAAGCGGTCTTTGGCCTGCACAGCGGTGGAAAAAATGGAAAGCAAGAAAAGGCAGAACAGCGTCACCAGGGCCACGCAGCCCACAAAGCCCCATTCTTCGCCAAAGACGGCCACGGCAAAGTCCGAATGGCGTTCGGGCAAAAAGCGCAACTGGCTTTGCGTGCCCTCTTTGAAGCCCTTGCCCCACAACTCGCCGGACCCGATGGCTATGCGCGACTGGATGATGTGGTAGCCAGTGCCGCGCGGGTCGGTGGTGGGGTCAAGAAAGGTCAGGATCCGCTGGCGCTGATAGTCGTGCATGCCCACGAACCACATAAAAGCCCCCACACAGGGCACAGCCAGAAGGCATGTTTTGAGCACATAGCCCCTGAGCCCGTGAAACAGAATCATGCCCGCCAGAATAAGCAGGATGAGCATGGTGGTGCCCAGGTCCGGCTGGGTAATGATGAGGGCGCAGGGCAGCAGACAGATGAAAAGGACGGACATGAAGTCCTTCCAGCCGAGGGGCAGGCTGTCGCGCGCAAGCAGCCGGGCGGCCAGCACCAGTACTGAAAGTTTTGCCAGCTCGGAAGGTTGAATGCTCATGAAACCCAGCGATATCCAGCGCTTGGCTCCGTAGACGGTTTTTCCTGCAATGGGCACGAGCAGCAAAAGAAGCAGGGTGAGCAAAAAGAAGGGCCACGCCAGATTACGCAGCTGCCGGTAGTCAAAAGTCATGGCCAGCAACATGCAGGCCAGGCCGCACAGCCCCCAGATGATCTGCCGCTGGTAGAAGCTGTTGAAGGCCAGCCCCGTCTCAACACGGGTGCCGCTGGCTGAATACAGATTGCCCACGCCTACAACGTAGAGCAGGAGCATGCAGGCCAGCAGGCCCCAGTTGATGTAGCTGAGAAGACTTTTATCCATGCGGTTTTATCCGGTCAGAGCATGGGCCCTTGCGGGCCGTAACGCGCCTGGGCGCAGGCGCCGCCTGCGCGGCGTCAGAATTTTATGGCGATGCGGCGCGGTTAATCGGCCCGTTCACCCGGGCTGGCTGGAGCCTGAACCACAGGAGCCGCAGGGGCATTGGGGTCGGGACCAAAAAGATGGTCGTATACCTTTCTTGCCACGGGACCAGCCACACTGGAGCCGCCGCCGCCGTGTTCCACCATCACCACAACCACATAGGACTTGCCATCCTTGACGCCCCAGGTGGTTATCCACGCATGGTCACGCTGGGCATATTCCATTTCGTGGGTGCGCAGTCGGCGGTCATTGGCGGCCATTTTAAGTTTGACCACCTGGGCTGTGCCCGTTTTACCGCCCATGTCGGCGTCCTTGCGGCCCACCACTCTGGCTGTGCCGCCGCCAGCGGTTTTACGCATGGCTTCGACCACAAAATTGAGCGTGGAGGCCTTGGCCGGTATGCGTCCTTTGACTTCGCGCTGGGCGTCGTCCAGCAGTTGCGGCTTGAGCAGTTCGCCGCCATTGAGGAGACCTGACACAAAAACGGCCATCTGTACGGGCGTGACCAGAGTATAGCCCTGACCAATGGAGACGTTGTAGGTTTCGCCGCGCACCCAGGGGCGTCCAAAGCGGCGCCGCTTCCATTCCTTGGAAGGCACGAGACCGGATTTTTCGTGCGGCAGGTCAATGCCGGTGGGGCGTCCGAAGCCGCTAGCCTTGGCAAATTCTTCCAGCTTGTCAATGCCCATGCGTTCGCCCATCTGGTAGAAATAGACGTCGCAGGAGTTGATCAGGGCGCTCTGCATGTCCTGTGCGCCGTGCCCGCCGCGCTTCCAGCAGCGGAAGATCTGGTTGCCCAGTTTGACCTGCCCGGTGCACTGCACGGATTCGCGCGGGTTGACGCCGCGCTCCAGCAGCATGGCGGCCACCACCAGCTTCCAGACGGAGCCAGGGGGGTATACGCTCTGGATCACCCGGTTTTGCAGGGGGTAACGGCTGTTGGTGCGCAGGGCGTCCCAGTCGCGCTGGGAAATGCCCGCTGCGAAAAGGTTGTTGTCGTACGCTGGTGATGTGACAAGCGCGCGCAGTTTGCCTGTGTCCGGCTCCATAACGACGACGCAGCCAGCCTCGCCGCCAAGGGCGTTCCAGGCGGCTTCCTGAAGATCCCTGTCCAGCGAAAGGCGTATTTCCTTGCCGCCGCGCGGCTCTTCACGCAAAAACTTGCCAAGCACGCGGGAGTGGGCGTCCACTTCAACGTCGTAAAGCCCCTTGCGGCCACGCAGCTGCTTTTCCAGCTCCAGCTCCAGCCCCTGCTTGCCCACAAGGTCGCCCATGGCAAGGGCGCTGTCTGCCGCCATTTCCTGTTCGTTGGCTTCAGCCACATAGCCCAGCACGTGCGCAAAAAGATCTTTTTCGGGGTAGCTGCGCTTGGTGCGCACCACGATTTCAAGGCCGGGCCATGCATAGATTTCTGATTCAATGCGCGCCACGAGATCAAAATCAATGTCAGTGATCATCAGGAGGGGTTCAAATGATTTGACCTTGAACCTGTCCTGCCGGAATTTGTCCCATATCTGGGGCAAGGGAATGCCTGACCATGCGCTGATCTGGGCAAGGGTAGCGGGAATGTCGGGGCAGTCTTCGCGCACCAGCGAAAGGCCGTAGGCAGTGCGGTTGTCGGCCAGCACCTTGCCCTGGTCGTCCATGATGCGGCCTCGCGGGGCAAAAATGCGTTCGATGCGCAGGCGGTTGTTCTGCGCCTGCTGTGCAAAATCTGCCCCCCGGTGCATCTGCAAATACCAGAAACGCACCACAAAAACGAAGAACAGCAGGCCAACCAGCACCTGCAAAAGGATGACCCCGCCGCGCGGGGGCTGATAGCCTTCACTCTCGACCTGGATTTTGAGCCAGGAGCGTATGCCTTTACGGGCGGGTTTTTCTCCCGCACCGAGCAGACTTTTTTTAGCTTTCCGAAACATGGCCCTTCCCGTGGCGGGTTGCCACCAGTATTTTCCAGGCAACGGGTATGAAGATTGCCTGGATCAGGCTTTTATCCAGTATGTCCTGCACATTGAAGGGCAGGTCCTGCAATGGGGCCATAAGCCAGGCTACGCCGTAATACGCCGCGCCCAGACAGGCCGAAAGCAGAAAGATGAAAAGAAAGTTTTCCGCCTCAAACAGCCATCGGCCCATGCGAAAGAGCGCAATGACGGCTACATACCAGACGATGACGCCGCCAAAGGTTCTTGTGCCCATGCCTTCCTGCAAAAGGATGAAGAGGGGCAGCAGCCAGAACATGTTTTTGTAGTCACGCTCTTGCAGCAGAATAATAAGGCCCACTGTCATGACGTCCAGCCCTGGAACCGCAGCCTGTATGCCCACGGCCACAGCCAGAAAGCACAGCCACCAGATGATATTGCGCAGGGTGCTCATGAGCCGGGGCGGGCGGGCACAGGAGGCCCGTGAATTTCTTTGGGGGGCGCGCCCAGGTCGGGCGGCGGCGCTACGCCCGTGGGTTCCAGAAGCAGCACTTCTTCCAGATGGTGCAGGTCTACCAGCGGTTCAGCCTTGATGGCCATGAACTGGGTGTAGTCGGAAGGGGCGACGCTGAGAACTCTGGCCACGGGAATACCCTTGGGATACTTGCCGTCCAGCCCTGAGGTAATGAGTATTTCGCCGTCGCGCACTTTGGCTGCGCGCTGCACGAAGTTCACTTCCATCGGCTGGTCTGTGCCGTGCCCGGTGAGAATGCCGGGGGCGCGGGTTTCCTGAGAAAATATGGCGATGCGGCTGCCCGGATCAGTGAGCAGCAGGGCGATGGCGCTGTGGGCGCTGGCCTTGAGCACGCGGCCCACAAGGCCAAGATGCGTTACGATGGGGGTGCCGGGGCGTCCGCCCGTGCTGTAGCCGCGGCTGATGGTGATGCTGTCGAGCACGGCGTTGGGGCCCATGCGCCCGGCCAGCACGCGCGCCCCAAGGGGCCTCCAGCTCTGGTCCACAGGCAGCTGGATGAGCGTGCGCAAGCGCTTGAGTTCGGCCATGTCTTCGCCGTTGGCAAGCAGGCGGGCCTCGAGCTCGTTGACGCGCTGTCTGAGGGCCTCGTTTTCTTCACGAACGGCCACCAGATCAAAATAGCGGTCCCACATGTCCTGACCGGAATCCTGAATGCCGCGCAGAGGCTTGAGCACAGCCCCGGTCAGCTCAAGGCCAACTTCAGCCGCCAGGTCGTCCAGCGCGCGCGTGCGCTGATTCCATGAGTACATGGCCAGAAAAAGGATGAGCATGATGCCCGCAAGTATGAGAATGCGCCGCAGAGTCACAGGCAGGGGCTCCCGTTGAGCAGACCGTCTAAACACGAGAGACGCCGCGCTGGAATAGTTTCTTCCAGCGCGGCGCCGTCAGCAATCCGGCATTGAAGCTGGGTGCGCGCGTATGCCGCGCAGATTAGTCGATACACACTTCTTTAAGAATATGCAGGTTGTCCATAGCGCGGCCCGTACCCACAACAACGGTGGACAGGGGATCGTCCACGACGGTGATGGGCAGCGAGGTTTCTTCGCGCAAAAGCTGGTCCAGACCCTTCAGCAGCGCGCCGCCGCCCGTGAGAACGATGCCGCGGTCCACAATGTCTGCAGCCAGTTCGGGCGGGGTCTGTTCAAGGGCGATGCGCACGGCCTGCACTATGCTGTCCACCTGTTCGGAAATGGCTTTGCGCACTTCTTCGGAGGTGATGATGATATTCTGGGGAATACCCGTCACAAGGTCGCGGCCTTTGACTTCAATCTGCTGTTCAGGATCAAGGGGGTAGGCCGAGGCGATCTTGATCTTGATTTCTTCAGCTGAAGATTCGCCGATCAGCATGTTATACTTGCGCTTGACGTGGGTCATGATGGCTTCGTCCATCTTGTCGCCGCCAACGCGAACCGAGCGCGAGTACACAATGCCCGAAAGGGAGATGACCGCCACTTCCGTGGTGCCGCCGCCGATGTCCACCACCATGTTGGAGGTAGGTTCCTGAATGGGCAGATCCGCGCCAATGGCTGCTGCCATTGGTTCCTCGATGAGGTAAACCTCGCGGGCGCCAGCGGATTGAGCCGACTCTTTCACGGCGCGCTTTTCCACCTGGGTGATGCCCGTGGGCACGCAGATCATGATGCGGGGGCGCACCAGCCGGCGGGAGTTGTGTACCTTGGCGATAAAGTGACGCAGCATGGCCTCGGTCACTTCAAAGTCGGCGATAACGCCGTCCTTCATAGGACGGATGGCCCAAATGTTGCCGGGCGTTCTGCCGAGCATGCGCTTGGCGTCCTGGCCCACGGCGAGAACCACATTGTTGCCGCGCTGGTCCTTTTTGACGGCCACCACAGACGGCTCGCGCAGCACGATACCGTGTCCCTTGACGTAGACGCAGGTATTGGCCGTGCCGAGGTCGATGGCCAGGTCATTGGAAAACATGCCTAATGCGAAATCCAGAATTTTGGACATTACTCTAACTTGCCTCACTGTGCTGGTATGCGTATCTTCGCCTCAAGCGAAATTGTCCGTCAAGTTCAATAAAACAACGCCCCGCGCCCGGTGTGCGGATAAGGCGGAGGGCGGTAAAAATCGGTAACGTCAGGCTGAAAACTGTTCTGCTAAATCCGGCGTGAAGTCAAGATGGCTGGAGCGAGGTTCAAAATCTTTGTCCTCGCCGCTACATGGCTTTTTTCGCCGTCAAGGCTTGTAAACATGCTGCGTTGGCATACTCTGGCCGTGTATTTTCGTCGTAAATACGGTACACGGGTGCAAAAAATTCCACTTGACGCGGGAGCCTCCTGCCCCAATCGCGATGGTTCGCTCTCGCGTCACGGCTGCACGTTCTGCAATGCCGCCGGATCTGGTTCCGGCCTCGGGGAACGCGGGTTTTCTCTGGCCCGCCAATGGCAGGCGTGGTTTGAAAAATACCGCGCAACCGACTCTGACAGGGCCTTTATGGCCTATCTCCAGTCCTACTCGAATACCTACGGTTCCCCAGAGCGCTTGCAACATTTGCTCCAACAGGTCGCAGCTCTGCCCGGTTGCCTGGGCGTGGCCGTGGGGACGCGGCCGGACTGTCTTAGCCCTCGCAAGCTGGACTTGCTGGCCGCCTGCCAGACGGGCCTTCCCGTCAACGTGAGCTCTGCAGAGCAGTATACGCAAAATGCCAACGGAGACAATGGGCATGAGCATGCCCTTGCCGAGGTATGGCTGGAGTTGGGACTGCAAAGTGTCCATGACGCCACGCTCCAGCGCATAAACCGTGGGCACGACGCCGCCTGTTCCGAGCGCGCCGTGCGTGAGGCTGCAGAGCGGGGGCTCGCCGTATGCGGACATCTTATGGCCGGGCTGCCCGGCGAAGACGAAAAAGATTTTTTTGAGAGCCTGGACTGGGCGCTTTCATTACCGCTGCGCGGGCTGAAGCTGCACAATGTCTATGTGCCCCAGGGCACGGCTCTGGCCCGCCAGTATGAGGCTGGCGGCTTTAGCCCCCTGGCCCGTGACGAATATGTGGACCTGCTTTGCACAGCCTTGCCGCGCATACCTTCGGGCATCGTCATGCACCGTGTGCAGAGCGACCCTGCCCCCGGCGAGCTGCTGGCCCCTGCCTGGGCTGCGGAAAAACGCGGCGTTATCACCGACCTGCGGCGAGCCATGAACGCACGCGACCTGTGGCAGGGCAAGGCGGCGGATGTGCCAGAGGGAAGGCCTGAATGGTACGGGGGCTAGGGGC
>NZ_JACHGO010000003.1:300000-388706 GCF_014202345.1 Desulfovibrio intestinalis | reverse complement strand
AAGTTTCCGGCATCGCAAGTCAAAGTCATTATTCAGTTTTGTATGAGCGAGGGAGACTTATGCTCCTCTTTTCGAACCCCGTCAATCACTTTTTTCGACTTCGCGAAACTTTGTTTCGCTTGTGTGTCGTTTTGAAGTCACCGCCGTTGCGCGAAACGAGAAGATAGGAGAACAGCCCCAAAGAGTCAAGGCTAATCTTGCTTTTTTTCAACATTCCCTGCAATTGCCTTCAAATAGGCCCCATATCTCCCCTACGCAAGCGCAACCCGCGCAGCACAAGTACCAACCCACATCCGGCCAGCGCGCCCTGCCAGGGGGCTGCCCCACCATACATAAGGACGGCCAGCGTCAGCATTGCGCCCAACGCCGCAGCGGTTGCGTAAAGATCTTCTTCCACAAAGCGCGCACTGTCGCCCAAGGCCACATCGCGAACAACCCCACCAGCCAGGGCGGACACTACCCCTAATACAAGGCAGCCTGTAATGCCCAGACCAGAAAAGAATCCGGCAACGGCTGCGACTGCGGCTGCCAGCGACAAGCCCAGGCTATCCAGCCAGTAAAAGGCCCGCCACGAATGCCGGCTGCGGGCAGCAAGCACGCCAATCAGGCTTCCTGCAACAGAGATGGCAAGGTAATCACCACGGTTCAAGGCCAGCACTGGGTGCCCCAGCAAGCTTTCACGCAGAAGCGGCGCAGCAAGGCCAGCCAAACAGGCCAACACCGCTGCGCCGCTGAAATGTGCCCCGCCCGATCTTGCGCGGCAGGATGCGGCGGCGGCCAGCATAAAGCTGGCCGCCAGATCAAGAACATATAATAAAGGGTCTTGTGCCATACTATATGACCTGTGCCCTGCACCGCGCCAATTTACTTGGCAAGGCCCACAGCCCGCCGTTCGCGGATGACCGTAACGCGGATCTGCCCAGGGTATGTCAGATTTTTTTCAATTTTTTCAGCTATATCCTTACACAGGACATAGGTGGTGTCGTCATCCACCTGGTCAGAATTGACCATCACGCGGATTTCACGTCCGGCCTGAATGGCGTAAGCCTTGCTGACGCCGTCAAAGCTGGTGGCAATGCCTTCCAGATCTTCCAGCCTCTTCACATAGTTTTCAAGCAGTTCCTTACGAGCGCCAGGACGTGCGCCTGAAATGGAGTCCGCTGCCTGAACCAGTACAGCCAAAGCCGTGGACGGGCGCTGGTCTTCGTGGTGGGCGGCGATGGCGTGTATGATCTCCTGGCTTTCATTATACTTCTTGGCCAGGTCTGCACCAATGAGCGCGTGCGGGCCTTCTACTTCATGGTCCACAGCCTTGCCGATGTCATGCAGCAGGCCGGCGCGCTTGGCCTTCTTCACGTCCATGCCCAGTTCCGCTGCCATCATGCCGCACAGGGCGGACACTTCCAGCGAATGCTGCAACACATTTTGCGTAAAGGAGGTACGGTAGCGCAGCTGCCCGAGAAGACGCACGATTTCGGGGTGGATGCCGTGTACGCCAGCGTCGAAAGTGGCCTGTTCGCCAACTTCGCGCACCTGGGCGTCCAATTCCTGCTCGCATTTCTGCACAATGTCTTCAATGCGGGCGGGATGAATACGGCCATCCTGAATAAGACGTTCCAGAGCCATTTTGGCGACCTGACGCCTTAATGGGCTGTAAGCGGAAAGAATGACGGTTTCAGGAGTGTCATCAATGATGAGATCCACACCGGTGGCGGATTCAAGCGCGCGGATATTGCGCCCCTCACGGCCAATGATACGTCCCTTCATGTCTTCGCTGGGCAGGGCGACGGCTGTGACGGTCTGCTCGTTCACATAGTCCCCCGCATAGCGCTGGATGACATTGCAAAGAATCTCTTTGGCCTTGCGGTCGGCAGTTTCGCGGGCTTCCATCTCGATCTGACGGATCATTTTGGCGGATTCATGCCGCGTTTTGGCTTCTACTTCCGTAAAAAGCTGCGCCTTGGCTTCTTCAGCGGTAAAGCCAGAGATCTGCGCCAAGCGTTGTTCCTGCTCCTCTATACGGGTTTGCAGAAACATCTCGGATTCGGTCAATTGCCGTTCCTTGCGGGCCAAATCTTTTTCAGAAGCGAGCAATTCATGCTCTTTGGCAGTGGCTTTTTCAAGCTTTTCTTCAAGGCGGCCACCCATTTCTTCCAGTTTACGCTCGCGTGTTTTGACTTCACGCTCACGCTCTTTGAACTCATTTTCAAGTTCGCGTTTCTGGTTGAACAGGTCGTCTTGCCCTTGAAGCAAAATTTCTTTTTTCTGCGCCTGCGCCTCTTTGCGTGCCTCGGCCACAATACGCTTGGCCAGGTCATCGGCGTCGCCGATGCGCTTGGTTGTAGACCGCTTATACACCACCGCGCCCAGTGCCGCCCCCAGCAACACGGACGCCAGCAGCGCCACTATGAACAATGGGTCCATGAATCCAGCCTCTCTTTTATCAATACGGGACCAGCCCTAGAACCAGCCCGGCGAACACCGACAGCCCAATACAGGCCGACGTAGCAATGGAGCCCAAAGGGGCTGCTGAAACCCTGGCTGGATGCCGCGGACGCGGCAATGAGGATGGCGTTGCAAAAAGAAATGAAGGCCCCATAGCGGAAGCTGGAATCCCAAACTACTGCTGAAAGCGGCTTTCCCCAGAGAGCCGTGTCATGCATGCGGTACAGAACCTGGATAACCAGGTCGGGAGCCTGTATGCTCTCTTCAGGCGTCCCGGTCGTGGCCGGGCTTGCACACAGAGAACAGAGACGACTCCCTTTTACAATCTTGTCAGGTTAGCACCGAGGCATAAATCACGCGCTCCCCAGGGAAGCGCATAAGGAATCTAAAAAGATTCCTCTATCTTCGAAAGCAGGGTTCCGACGCGTTCATGCGCGTCAGCCTGCTCTTTCTGCGATTGCAACAAATCATCCGCCAGTCCAAGGGCCATAAAGGTCAGCAGAATATCCTTGGTCTGCCCTCCGTGGAACCTCAGCTTCTGGTCAGCAAACCGTTCTTCTACAAGCCGTACGGCTTCGTACACGCGGTCCATATCGGCACCGTGCTTGAAAGCTATGCTCAAGCCAAGAACGGTAAGGTTAATAGCATCCTGATTCACAAAAACCTACTCTACGCTGTCGTGCTCCTGAATGTTGCGCAGCACGGCATCAATGCGCGTAAGCGCCTGAGTACGCAGCTGTTCTTCATTCTCAAGAGCCTCACGCAGTCTGTGGTTTTCTTCTTCCAGAGCGGCCTTTTCCGCCCCCATAGCGGCAGACTCTGCGCTAATACGCGCGTTCTCCGCCTTGAGGCGGTCAAGCCTGGCCAAAAGAGCCCCAACTTGTGTTTCAAGCTGTTCCAGAAGTTCCATGCTTCATAGATAGCATCGCACCAGAGCCTTGGCAAGAATGGATGCGGCAAAATCCAAAAAAAACCGCGCCGTTTCTGACTTGACGGCGCGGGTATATTTTATGGGCCTCAATGGCGGCTTTGCGGCTTTTTTAGCTGAACAGTTTTCGCGTATTCGCCGTAAAATTCAGTCTGAAAACCGTGTGCGAGGCAAGCGCGTGCCTTTCATCGGCCTGGATGGAACGCCACCTTACCGCGCCTGCGATGCTAATACCGCGTCAGTTTTTTCTGCGCGGCAGGTTCTTCTGCTTTTCTCTGGCAATACCAAGCTCACCAGCAGGGACGTCCATTGTGATAACCGATCCGGCCCCCACAAGGGCGTCATCGCCCACGCTCACCGGAGCCACCAGTGCGGTATTGCTGCCAATGAATGCGTGTTTTCCTATCTTGGTGATATGCTTGTTTTTACCGTCGTAATTGCAGGTTATGGTGCCTGCGCCAATATTACTGCCAGCGCCAATATCGGCATCGCCAAGGTAGCTCAGATGGTTGGCCTTGGCGCCCTGCCCCAGTCGTGCCTTCTTCAACTCGACAAAGTTGCCCACATGCGATTCGGCCTCAAGCACAGCGCCGGGACGCAGCCTGGCATAAGGACCTACAAGAGCCCCTTCGCCCACCTGTGCACCCTCAAGATGCGAAAAAGAGCGAATCTGCGCGCCGCTGCTGACGACACTGTCGCGCAGCACGCAATGCGAGGCCACCGAGGCTCCACGCAAGACACGTGAGCACCCGTAAATTTCGCATGGGCCGGTAAGTTCCACACCGGGCTCCACCTCTGCAAGAAGTCCCACGCGCACGCTGTCAGCAGCGTGAATAATAACACCGGACGTCAGCAGGTCGCGCACGCGGCGCGAACGCAGCGTTTCTTCCATACGCTCCAGTTCCAGAGGGGAATTCACGCCCATGAGGCCGTCGTCACGCCCGCAACGTACGCCGAGAACATTATATTTTTCCGCCACGGCCAAACCGACGAGGTCGGTGATATAATATTCGCCGCTCTTGTTGGTGTTGCCAAGGTGGGGCAGCAGGCTTTCCACGGTATCAAGCGCGCAGTAATACATGCCCGCGTTGACTTCGTTGGTAGGCGGGCCATAGAGCGCCGGATCGTAATCCTTGGCTTCCACAATGGCGCGCACTTCGGCTCCTTGCCTGACAACCCGGCCATAGGCTCCGGGATTGTCCAGTTCGATGGTGGCAAAGGCCAGATCGGCCCCCACGGCTTCGGCCAGAAATTGCCGCACAAGAGATTCGGAAAGCAGAGGCGCGTCACCGTTGACAACCAGAAGATGCGTGCAACCTGCCTTGGTCAGGGCAGGCAAAGCCTGTATGAGAGCGTGCCCGGTGCCAAGCTGCTGTTCCTGAAGAACATGCGGCACTTCGGGAAAGGCGGCCTGCACCATATCAGCCCGGTGCCCGGTCACAACCCACACATCATCAGCAAATACGGGGCGCAAAGCCGCAAGCACACAGGCCAGCATGGGTTCGCCCAGCATGGTCTGCAAAACCTTGGGCTTGTCGGAATGCATGCGGGTGCCCTTGCCTGCCGCCAGAATGAGGGCTGCGTTCTTTGGCATTACTGTCTCCTTATCTCTGCACAAAAGCGGAATAACTTCACGCAGTGCAATAGCCTCTTGCGTGAAAAACGGCAAGGCAAATGCACGGGGGTTCTCAGCTGTCGGATGCAGCAAAACGCTGTAAAACGTTCGGAATTCCAGGAACCTGAAGATGCTGCAACATAGCAGAAATCTGGCTGTCGAGTTCCGCCGCGCTGCATTCCGCAAGATAGGGATGGTGGTTTACGAGCAATTTTACAGCCTCAACCGCATCAGGAGTCAGGTCTTCGGCCATAAATCCGGCAGCCTTGATAGCCTGGGCCGGATAATACCGCTCTATGCAGCGCAGATCCGCGTTGCTGCTTTTTGAGCATGCATGCAGACGCTCCGCTTCCTGAACCGCCCGAACAAACATGTCTTGCATTTTAAGCGCAAGCGCCTTGCTGAATGTAATCTGGCTTGCCAAACTGAGGCAGCCGCTGGCCAAGGCCAGCCAGCCAGCCAATTTTTCCTGCGAATCCGTCAGGCGCGACGAAGTCAGCATATTGGCTACAAGACTGCGAAGGGACACCTCATGCAGAAGCATATGTTGCCTGTTGGCGGTGGTGCTTGTTTGATGTCTACGGTAGATAACCAGCCCTTCAGCAGCCAGACCAGCGCGACATCCCGTACTGAAGCAGCGCAGCCAGTATTCATAATCTTCGCAGCCTGTAAGCGACACGTTGAACAGGCCCGCCTGCCGTATGACTTTTTCACGCAGCATGAAGCAGTGAAGGGGCGCAACATTGGAGCAACAGATATGGATGTTCCAATAGCCGCGCATGAGCGGCCACAGGCAATTGACCCCATCGCTGCCGGGTGTGTGATAATCAAAACAGCGGCACAATGACATGTCCAGATGGGGATGTGTTGCAAACATATTCAGGTGGGTAGCCAGAACGTCTTCCATCAGCACATCGTCAGCATCCAGAAAAACGACATAGTCGCCGCGTGCCTTCTGTATGCCTGTATTGCGCGCTATGGACACTCCGCTCTTTTGCTGTCGAACGTACACAATATCCCGCAGCATTGCATGGGCCACTTCCTGCGTATTGTCCGTAGAGCCATCGTCCACCACGATGATTTCCACATCAAGATTGTCAGCCTTTTGGCGCAAGACGCTACGCACGGCTTCTGGCAGAAACCGGGCATAATTATAGCTAGGGATAATGACGGAAACCAGCGGCGGAGATGGCATAGTGCGTCCTGCGGCGTAAGAGTGGCATAAGGGTGGGAATTTGTGCGCCAACGGGTCTCTAAATAGACTGCCGTTGGCGCACTGATAGGCTGGGCCCCTGAAAGGGGGTTATTCTAATCTTGCCAGATAAAGGTAAAGACCTGCTCGACGTCAGGATGCAGGGACAGGTGCACGGGGCAGGAATAGGCGCTCCGCTCTATGCTGGCCTTTTCCTTTTCGGAATAAGACCGCGCAGGCATTTTAAAAACAACCTCAATCTTGCCGATACGGCGGGGACTGGCGCTCATAGTCTTGGTAATTTCCACTTCAGTGCCTGTCACGTCCACACCGTGGTTTTTGCCATAAATGCCAATAATGGTCATGGCGCAGGCACCAACGGCAGTGGCACACAGATCAGTAGGCGAAAAAGATTCGCCTTTGCCCTGGTTATCGCTGGGGGCATCGGTAATAATCTTGGTGCCGCTCTGGTTATGCACGCATTCCATACGCAGATCACCAAGGTATTTGGCGCTCACAGTAGCCATAAGGCCTCCTTGTTCCACACGCGGCTTCGGCGGAACAAGCGAACCAGCCTGTAAGCGTAGCGGATGGATTTGATGTTAAAACACCTGATGCTCACGCAGAATGTTGCAGGCAATAACCAGTAGCGTCAAGCCTCCCACCAGCTCTGCCCAGCCGTTGAGCGCGCAAAGATTGGCCAGCGTCTTGCCCAGAAACACGCCGCCAGCCGTAATTCCCGCGCAAATAATGCCTATCAGGGCCGCCTCGCCCCAAATGGGAGTGCCCAAAATGGCGAGGGAAAGTCCCACAGCCAGGGCGTCAATACTGGTGGCGACGCTCAACACCAAAAGATTGCTTCCGGCAGTGGGGTCTACAGTGGGGCAAGCGCAGGATTCACGATGCCTGAGGGCGCGCAGTCCTGACAGAGCCATTTTGCCGCCTATCCAGCCCAGCAGAACAAAGGCGATCCAGTGGTCCCAGGATTCCATATACTCACGCACAGACAAGCCCAGGTACCAGCCGATAACAGGCATGGCGAACTGAAAGAAGCCAAAAGCGGCTGAAAGACGCACATAATGGCGGGGTTTGGGCCTTTGCAGAGCACACCCCGAAGCCACAGCAACGGCAAAAGCGTCCATAGACAGGGCCACGGCCAGCAGAAATACGGCGAAAAACGTCATACGAAATCTCGTGCGCAGACAGACCGCGCCTTCTGTTTATGGTTTTGACAAGACCCAAGCACTATAGGGTATGCCCCGCCGCCGGACAAGTATGCATATGCTGAAATACAAAATCGGCATACCCGAATCGGTGCCTCCAGTTATGAGGATTGCCCGGATATTCGGCAAGTTCAGCGCATTTACTGGCACGGCAATTCGCATCCTCGCCGGCCGACAGAGCGTGTGAAAGTATTGCTACGGCGCGCTTCACAGGCTACAAGACGGCATGCAAAACATACCTCTGGGACTTTTTTACTGGCAATGGGCCTCCAATATTCTGAGTATCGGCATGAGCGCAGCTGCGGCCCTGCCTGTCATCATGGCCCTGACCCTGCTGGCCGGAAGACGCGGCAACGCCCGCATGTGCATTATGGGTACACAGCGCCTTACGCGCCTTGCCCTGGGGCTCGGCCTGCTCGGCCCCCTGCTGACAGCCGCCGACCTTGCGGGTACGCTTATCAGCCTTGGCGGTTCCCTCAACGGCATGACCCTGTGGGACGATGCGGTGCTGCCCTACACAACCACCGTTCTCGCCTGGGTTGGCGGCCTGTGCTGCCTGTGGGTTGTGGCATATATGGATAAAAGCTCTCCCCTGACCGCCGGGCTGCCCGATGAAGACGCCGCAGCCAGCAAAAGCGGCAAAGGACATTCCTTGCGCAAGGGACGCCGCAATCCGGCCCCCATTGAAGGATCCGGCACATATGACCAGCTGGACGGCGAGGCCATGCGCAGCAGGATGTTCCTGTACCTGCTGGCCGGGGTCTGCTTTTTCGCGGCGCACGCCCTGCCCAACTGGTCCTTTTCCGGCCCGCCACAGGGTATGGAGTGGGGACGCATGGTTTCGGCCGTGCTGGGCACAGCCACCCACAACTACTTTACCAGCTTTGCCCCGGCGGGCGCGTTGGCGCTGCTGTCCATAAGCGTCTTTTACTCGGGGCGCGCACGCTCTTCCGCCGCTACCCCGGACAGCTTTCCCGCTGCCGTGGACCTTGAAAAAGCCGTTCGCTGGTGCGCGCTGTGGGCGTTGATAGGCTACATCCCCCGCTGCATCGACCGATGGGGGCTCTTCATTGGATTCTCGTTCAGCGGTCAGGGACTGCCCGACTGGCTCATGCCGCAGATCACAGGGCTGGTACCGCTGACCCTGGCCGTTGCCTGCTGGGCCATACTGTTTACCTTGCGCTCCCGTCTGCAGGTGCTGTGGCTCAACTGGCTGGCCCTGGCTTTGCTGGCTATTCGCCAAAGCCTTCCCTTCATTACATATTTGCTGAAGAGCACGGCCTGATCCGGCACTTTGCGCAGCCAAGACGTACCACATGAAGTTCATACAAAGTGAGGTTCCAATGCGCTTTTCCCTCTTTCTTCCGCTTCTTTTTGTCTGCGCCCTGAGCATCGGCGCTGGCGATCTGACCGCGCAGGCGGCCTCAGAAACGCCAGCGGCCACATCCAGAGATTTTACCCGCTTTAGCGCCAAGCTGCCCGCAGGTTGGGACGGCGAGGAGCGCACGGGCTTCCGTTCCGGCAATGATGAAGAATGCATGCTGATTCTGGGCCTCAAAGACGAGGCCGAAGACAACTACAGGGCTCTTGTAAGCATCTTTGTTCTGCCCAATGAAAAAGGGGCTACAAGCGAAAACCTTGCTCAAGACCTGACCCAGTTCCAGGCTGACGCCACAGAGCCGCAGCAGGATGGCCATTTCTGGTCTTTCAGCGGCGAGCCGCGCACCCAGGGCTTCAAAGCCTCTGCCCTTACCAGGGTTAACGCCACGAAGGACATGGTGCTTATAGCCATTATTCAAGACCCGGAAAATCTCGGCGCTCTGGAAGTTTTCGACAGTCTGAAGGGTCTCACCCCGCAAACCCGCGAACTTCTTGGCAAGTAATTCTTCAAAAAATGGACTTGGCCATAAGATAAAGCCGTTCATATGCACGATGCATGAACGGCTTTATCTGTTTTCTTGTCACATATAACATACTACTGGCCTGCCATTACAGGCTATGACAAGCCTTCTTTCTAGATGCTTGACTGTTTTTGCAAAATTACCTAGAGCTTTTCTGTCTTATTAATTCTGCTTCAAAGATAAGGACCGTATGGACAGTTTACCCAATAGTAGACAAAACACTGCAATCAGTTTGCCTGAAATAGCACGCCACGGCCAGTAACGGTTCCTTCCCGCTCGCCGCAGCCTGTTTCGGGCATCGGAGGCGAGCTATGAAAATCTCACTCATTCTCTGTATCGCGCTGGCCATAGCCTTTTTCGCCGGCAATCTCTTTCTGGTGCTGACAGCGTCGCCCCGGACTCTTCGTGTTTTTGGCACAGAGCCCGTGGCCTCTAGCGTCATGCCCGCACGGTAGCCATTTCGGCCAGAGAAACAATTTTTCCCTTAACGCGCCTGCGCGTAAACCGCCGCCACAAAGGCAGCACCCCGCAAAGGAGTTCCAAAGCTATGGACCATCCCCCTAGTAGCCCCGCAGCGAATAGCTCTCCAGCATTCGCAGCGGGCATGGCAACCAGAAACTTTTTTACCGCTGTTTCGGCCGCAAGGCTGCATCTCCTCTATTTTCAATAGACAGGGCATGCTTCCGCCGCGCGTCTGAAGCGGCAGGAGGCTATGCCAATGTTTTTCAATTTCTGCAAAAAAATCCGCCATGTGCACACCAGCACGACTCCTTTGGCCATCAATGCCGCTGAAAAAAGCCTCAGCGAACTCATGGCTGGCCTTGACGCAAGCAGCGAAGGCCTGACTGATTTTCAGGCCCAGGCCCGGCTGGAAGCCGAAGGCCGCAATGACGTCGCCCGCGAACGTGCGCCCCACCCTCTGGTTCAACTGGCCAGAGCCTTTAACAATCCCTTTATTTATGTGCTGCTAATCATCAGCGGCGTCAGCTTTTACAGCGACTACTGGCTGCCCCTGGGCGCTGGAGAAAAAACCGATTGCACCGGAGCCGCCATTATACTGGTTATGGTGTTTGTGAGTGGTATCATGCGTTTCTGGCAGGAATACCGCTCCAACAAGGCTGCCGAAGCCCTGCAAGCAATGGTGCACACCACGGCCACAGTCACCCGCCGCAATGAAGAGGACCAGCCCGAAACCAAAGAAATTCCGCTGGCTGAACTGGTGCGGGGGGATATTGTGCGGCTCTCCGCCGGGGACATGATTCCCGCCGACATCCGGCTCATTCAGTCCCGCGATCTTTTTGTCAGCCAGGCGGCCCTTACCGGAGAATCTCTGCCTGTAGAAAAGTACGACACTCTTGGCGAGGTGGCGCAAAAATCCGCCAACATCTCGGGAACCGCCTCTTCTTCCGGGCGCGCGCTTGATTCCGGCAATATGTGCTTTATGGGAAGCAACGTTGTCAGCGGCACGGCCACGGCCATTGTTGTGGCCACGGGAGCCAATACCTACTTCGGCTCACTGGCCAAGAGCATTGTGGGCAACCGCGCCCAGACGGCCTTTGACAGAGGCGTCAACAGCGTGAGCTGGCTGCTGATCCGCTTCATGCTCTGCATGGTGCCCATTGTCTTTCTTATCAACGGCTTTTCCAAGGGCGACTGGAGCGACGCCTTCATGTTTGCCCTGGCCATCGCCGTGGGCCTGACGCCAGAAATGCTGCCAATGATTGTCAGCGCCAATCTGGCCAAGGGCGCTGTGGCCATGTCGCGCCGCAAGGTCGTGGTCAAGCGCCTAAATTCCATACAAAACTTTGGCGCTATGGACATTCTTTGCACCGACAAGACGGGAACCCTGACGCAGGACAAGATTATTCTTGAGCGCCATGTGGACGCATTGGGAAACAGGGACGATGACGTGCTGCGCCTCGCCTGGCTCAACAGTTTTCATCAGAGCGGCATGAAAAACCTCATGGACAGGGCCATTGTTCACTTTGGCGAGCAGCACCCTGAAAACGGCCTGCCACGGCATCTGCACAAGGTGGACGAACTGCCCTTCGACTTTGTGCGCCGCCGCCTTTCGGTCATCGTGTCTGACGACGCCGGGGAACACCTTCTGGTGTGCAAGGGCGCGGTGGAAGAAATGCTGTCCATAGCATCCGGGGTGTATGTGCAGGGGCAAACCCTTCCGATGGACGCGCAGTGGCGGCAAAAGCTTACGGAACTGGCAGAAACCTACAATCGCGACGGCTTCAGGGTGCTGGCTCTGGGCACCAAAACCATCAACGAAAGCGACGCTCAGGAACAGTACACGGCAGAAGCGGAAAAAGATCTGGTCATCAGGGGCTTTCTCACGTTTCTTGATCCGCCCAAGGACAGTGCGGAAGCGGCCATTGCCGCCCTGCGCGAACACGGCGTGGGCGTCAAGGTGCTTACGGGGGATACCCCGGTTATTACGGCCAAAATCTGCCGTTCGGTGGGGCTTGATCCGGGCACGGTGCTCACCGGGGATGATGTGGACATCCTGAACGATCAGGAGATGCTTGTGGCGGCACGGCGGCACGACGTCTTCGCGCGTCTGACCCCCATGCAGAAGTCGCGGATTATCAAAATCCTGCAGCAGGGCGGACACACGGTTGGCTTTCTTGGCGACGGCATAAACGACGCACCCGGCCTGCGCGATGCGGATGTGGGCATTTCAGTGGATACCGCAGCAGATATCGCCAAGGAATCGGCAGACATCATTTTGCTTGAAAAAAGCCTGATGGTTCTGGAACAGGGGGTTATCAAGGGCAGAGAAACATTTGGCAATATCATGAAGTACCTTAACATGACTGCCAGTTCCAACTTCGGCAACGTGTTTTCGGTACTGGTAGCCAGCGCCTTCATTCCCTTTCTGCCCATGCTGCCCATCCAGTTGCTGCTCCAGAATCTTATGTATGATTTCTCGCAGCTTTCCCTGCCCTGGGACACTGTGGACAAGGAGTTTTTGCAAAAGCCCCGCAAATGGGACGCTAAAAACATCGGACGCTTCATGGTCTGGATAGGCCCCACTTCATCCATCTTTGACATCACCACTTACGCCCTCATGTGGTTTGTCTTTGGCGCCACCAGCATTGAGATGCAGTCACTTTTCCAGTCCGGCTGGTTTGTGGAGGGGCTTCTTTCTCAAACGCTGGTCGTACACATGCTGCGCACGCGTAAAATACCCTTTGTGCAGAGCACGGCGGCGCTTCCGGTTTTACTTTTGACCGCAACGGTTATGGCCCTGGGCATTTACCTGCCCTTCTCAGGACTTGGCGCAATTGTAGGCCTTCAGCCTCTGCCCTGGAGCTACTTTCCCTGGCTGGTGGGCACCCTGCTCTGCTACTGCTTTGTGGCGCAAGGAATGAAGGTCGTCTACATCCGCAAGTTCGGCCGGTGGTATTAGCCCTTTTACCTCTGAAAAAGGTTACATGCTCTAACGCGAGCATATGACAAAACCCGACAAGCCCGGAATGGGCTTGTCGGGTCAACAAACAAGGGGCCGCTATGCGGCCCCTTACGCGTTTCACTATCCATCGTACGGTTGGGTTGCCCCACATTCCGCAGCTTGTATGTGCTTTTAACCGAGGCGGCCAGTGTGCCGCCCTTTTGGTTTATTCCTCCCCAAGCTCGTGCTTGAGCCAGGACTTTACTTCAGGGGTTGGAGTGCTGATGCCGCGCCAGTCGCCATGCTCCTTGCGGAAATCTTCCATCAGGTTTGTAGGCAGGGGCAGGCTGATAAGGTCATCGGCCCTTTCGGAGTTACGTCGCACCAGTCGCACCATAGGCGGGCTCTGCCAGCTGTCGACCACAAAGTAGTGGGCCACGTCTTCCTTGGAGCGAACCGGAGGATACTCCGAATGCCAATCGTTATTGCCCCACTCAAGATACATGGTTACAGCATGTTCGGGGGTCAGATTCCAGTCTATATCAAAAAGTGCGAAGTCCTTTAATTGCGACATGGTGTCCTCCTCATTGGCTTATCTTATCAATAATCATTCTTGAAGAATTTGGCAAGACCCAACCCGTAAAAAATACCTCAACCTGCTTGAATATTGGATGAATAACGTGAAAATACCAACTTTCATCGTATTTACTATTTAATATATTAATTTATATATAATACACGCCGTTATGCCCCACAGGGCCGCCCGGCGCTTCCAGCGGCGGCCCCGGCCCCTATTGCCGCCCTATGGCAGCCATGCTAGGAGTAATAGTAACTTACCACCAACTGTGGAGGACATTATGGCTGAAACCATCCGCCAGGTTACCTTCAATCTCTTACGCAAGCTTGAACTCACCACCATATTCGGCAACCCCGGATCCACTGAAGAAACATTCCTTAAAAATTTTCCAAAAGACTTTCGCTACATACAGGTACTTCAAGAAGCATCCGCCGTGGGAGCCGCTGACGGCTATGCCCAGGCCACGCGCAGGCCAGCCCTGGTAAATCTGCACACATCGGCAGGCGTGTGCAATGCCATGAGCAATATTCTTTCGGCTAGCATGAACAAAACCCCGCTTATCATCACAGCGGGCAACCAGACCCGCGAAATGCTCCTTATGGAACCGTGGCTCACCAACGTGCAGCCTGCTGAACTGCCCAAGCCCTGGGTAAAGTGGAGCTACGAGCCGGTGCGGGCCGAGGACGTTCCGGCGGCTATCATGCAGGCCTACGCGATGGCTTTGCAGCCCCCGGCAGGCCCGGTGTTTCTGTCCATTCCCCTTGACGATTGGGACAAACCCGCCAAAAGCGAAGCCATTCTGCGCAGCGTCACCCGCCGCATTGGGCCTGACCCGGCGCGCATTGACGAGTTTGCCGCCTTACTGTCGGCGGCCCGAAACCCCGTTCTTGTTTATGGTGCGGCCATTGCGCGGGGCAACGGCTGGCAGCAGGCCGTGGATCTGGCTGAAAAACTTGGTGCTCCCGTGTGGGCCGCACCCGCCACGGAACGTCCGCCTTTTCCTGAAAGCCACCCCTTGTATGCCGGGACGCTTCCCTTTGCGGCCGCCCCTCTGGCCAAAAAACTTGAGGGGCACGACGTGGCTATCGTCATAGGCGCTCCCGTTTTTCGTTATTATCCCTATGTGCCCGGACCATACATTCCTGAAGGTCTGCGCCTTTTGCACATCTCTGACGATCCCAGTGAAACAGGGCGTGCCCCGGTGGGCGACAGCATGCTCAGCGACCCGGTGCTGGCGCTGGAGGCTCTTGCGGCCCGCGTGCATCCCAGAGATACCCGCCCTGCCCCGGCGCACGCCGCCCCGGTAAAACAAACCACAGCAGCGCACGATACAAGCGGCCTGCTGACCCCACGGGAACTCTACACAGCCCTGCGCGAAGCCGCGCCCGCCGAAGCGGTTCTTGTGGCCGAAACGCCCTCCAACCTTGGGGCTCTGCGGAAAGTATGGACCATCAACACCCCTGATTCCTTCTATACGTTCGCCAGCGGCAGTCTGGGCTGGGGTTTGCCCGCCAGTGTGGGCATTGCCCTGGCCGAACGTGACAGCAAACGCAACCGTCCCGTTGTGGCCGTCATAGGCGACGGGTCCATGCAGTACTCCATCCAGGGACTCTGGACTGCGGCACAGCACGGCCTGCCCGTGCTTTTTGTCATTCCCAGAAACGGACAGTACGCCATACTCAAGTCCTTTGCCGCGCTTGAAAATACCCCCGGGGTGCCGGGGCTTGATTTGCCGGGGCTTGATATTGTCTCACTCGCCAAAGGATACGGCTGCGAGGCTGTTCGCGCGGAAACGGCAGAGGATGTGCGCAAGGCTTGCGCTCAAGCCTTGACCCGCCCCGGCCCCACGGTGCTGGAAGTGCCCATTTCACCCGTGATTCCTCCTCTGATTTAACCCAGTTCACGTCGGAGCATTTCGGCTTTTTAAACTGAAACGCTCCAACGCTGCACAAAAGTGCAGCGCACGGCAACGCGGCGTTAATTCTGCCTAAAACTGCTCGGGCATATGGAATACCACCACAGCAGTACAAACTATAAAAATAGCCCCGGACTATACTGTATGTACAGTCCGGGGCTTTATTAATGAAATTTTCAGCTATTGAGACAGGCGCTTACGGATAGGCAGGATTTGCTTTTGATCCTCTTGCAAGGAAACCTGATCCCCTTGCAAGCCAGGCCGTGCATCGTTCCACAAGAGCACACAGCTTTCACCTGCCAAGTATCGCAGCCAGCCACATAGCATCAAGAAATAAACCGAACGCGATCCTTCAATGGCAAAGGGCCTGCGGCAGGCAGCTGCAAACCCTCGAAGGGCTTATGCCCCCTGCCGCTCTTTCAGCTTGCGCTGCGCCTCGCGGGCGGCAACGGCTTCCCGGCTTCGGCGGGCTTTTTCTTCTTCGGCCCGGCGCTGTCTTTTTACACGCTCAAGCCGTGCCTGCTGGGCCTGTTCCCGTTGCACCCTTGCCTGTTCCAGCAATTTTTCGCGCTTGCCGTCAAAAACAAGGGTAGTGCGCAAGGCCGCAAGACCAAAAGCTACCACAGACACAATGAGGATGAGCACTTTTTGTATGGACCACTGGTCGTCGCCCAAAATTTCGCGCAACCAGCCCAGGCGCAAACTGTCACCCCAGAAAACCACAACAGGCACGCCGATAAAGCAAAGCAGCAGACCTACGATTTCCAGCCACAAAAAGGTTTTGCCCATAGTAAGGCCAAACAGGGTACCATCGCGCACCATGCGCAAAAATTGCAGCCGTTTGCGAAGATTGCGCAGCAGTTCCGCCAGACGTGGCGTATCGGCTTGCGTGCGTTTAAAAGCAGCGGCTTCTTTAAAGTTGCAGGAAAAGGCCCGGTTGATGATGCCCGCACTCTCGTTGAAGTCACGACTGAAATCACGCAAGGCAGTGGGAAAAGGAAACCATGAGGCTTCGTCTCTGACTTCCTGAATAATATCGAGGTAATATTTATATTTATTGCGCAGTTCTTCAACTTCGTGGTTTATGCATTCCTCCAGTTCTTTTTCCAGAACTGGCCGCACTTCCACAACCTTGAGATAGGCAATGTAGTTATTGGTGTTGGCGAGCTTTTCCAGTTGCCGCACCTTTGCCCCAAGCTGCAACTGCACGGGATGCTCTGGCGGAAACCAGTCGTTGAGCCGTGAGTCAAGCGCGGTAATGGCCGCGCCGTCAGCCTCGGCCTTCTTTTTGGCTTCGGCCCACAAGTCATACAGGGAGGAAAGGATAAGCAGCCGCCCCCGCTCCAGAGCCGGGTCCACCAGAACCCGGTTGAAATACGTTGAATCTTCGCGAATAAGTTTGACCAACGCATCCAGTACCGCTTCAGCAAAGCCCATTTTGACCTTGCACACTATTTCGCGGTAGCGAACGTCCTGCCACTGAGGCATGACACGCCATATCTGCCCGTATTGCTCAATGGCCGCGCCAAAATGCCCCTGCTCTTCTTCCAGCCTGGCCTGTAAAAATTCGTTCCAGGCTTGCAGCATTGGGGAAGGCGCGAGCATGGCTGCTTCGCCAAAGGCGCTGGAAGCGCGGGCAAAGTCGTGCCGCTGCACATGACAAAACCCCAAAACCATGCGCAAGCGCGAGTCGCGCTGGTGCCGGCTTATGGCCTGGGTAATCTTTTTTTCAAGGTCAGTCAGTCCCTCGGGCGGGGTGGCAGCCAGTTTGTCCAGCAAGTCCCAGGCAGGGCTATCGTCACGGGCCGGAGGAGTTTCATCAAACTCGGGTTCGCGCATGCGGTACAGCCAGTGCCGGGGCACATTGCGCAACTGGCACGGGCCGTTGATGTCCAGCACCCCCTGCAACACAAGCGCCGCATCGCTGTCTTCGGCCAGCAGTGTGTCATAGCCCGCCACGCCTTGCGCCGTGAGCACCTGCTCGATATGCCGGAAACCCTCGTTAATGGCGTCCAGATCAAGACCGCCCACCTTTTCCCACAGATCCTGGGGGCTGGGCTGGCAGAAACGCGTGGGGCACAGTACAGCAGTGTGACTGTGAATACCGCAGTAAAAGCAACCAGTTTCGGCAGTATCGCCGCCTGTCAGCTGCGAAGGCATGAGCAGCGGTATGGAGCGCTCGCTGAGGCTGTTCTCATCCAGAAGAACATTGCACCAGCTGTCCATGCTCATCTGTTCGCCAGTGTAGCGCAGGTCGCGCACAGTGAACCCTTCGCCGAGCAGATAGGCGTTGCGGTAGCTCAGGTAGGGGAAGTCCGGCATGAGGTTATCCCACTGCAAGCCGATCTTCTTGGGCAAATCACTGTTGAAATTCAAATTATTGCGGTCAGCCACCACGCAAACGCAGGGCCAGCACGCGCCGCCTTCTCCGTTTTCTTTATCGAAACTGTGCAGATAGTCGCGTAAAAACGTGCGCAGCATCAACAGATTGTCCACAGCCAGCATCACAAAAGAGCCGCTGACGATAGATTTAATCTTGAGCCGCTGCAGCAGCACCTCGATTTTTTTGAACATGGAGCTCCAGCCACTCTGGAAGGCCTTGTCCAGCGGGCTGCCCAAGGGATGCAGAATGGCAAACCACGCCTGCGTGGAAGCATAGGGCATGCGCACGTCTACCAGCATGGTGGCCCAGTCCACAGGGCTCATGCCCTGACGGCCAGGGCTGCGCTCAAAATCAATGCCGGGAAGATTTTTTTTGCCTTCGCGGCTCTTGGGGTGCACCCATACTTCAAGGCTGTCGCGCACCAGCATTTCCTGCGCCTGAAGCGCAGCGTCCAGCAGCAGGCTTACATCGCGCTTGCGGCCGAACTGCAATCTGCCAGGAAAAAGCTCAATACTGACAGGAAGTTCATTAAAATTACCCCAGACCATAAGCCGGGCCAAGGCCAGAAAAACATCGTCAGTAAAGAAGAACCACAGGGCCTGCTCTTCTTCTTCGCCCACCAGCATGCCGCCGTAGTTAAGCAGGGTCTGCCCTACAGCCGGGGCCAGTTTGCCATGCCAGCAAACCCAGACAACATGCCCCATCGTGCTCATGCGCATGTCTTGAGTGTCAGGAAGACGGGACAATAACTGTGATAGATGGGCCATGAACAAAATCCTTTATGGAGGCATGGGCCTGGTGTATGCTGCCGGAATGCCACAATCAGATGTGGATCAAACCAAGGCGGTCCATATGGATATTAACAAAACTCTTCAGGAACTCAAAGCCCGTCCCGGCTTCGCCGATCACGTGGGCATGATGCTGGTTCACAACGGCGTGGTACGGGGCTGGTCCCGTAATGACCATGCGCCTGTCAGTGCGGTGCACATCACTCCTGACAGGGAAAAAATGACTGCCATTGTGCACGAAATGGAGCAGCGCCCCGGCATTTTCGCCATTGTTGCCGACGCCGAGGAAGGCTTGCTCAAACCCGGCGACGACGTGCTCTTTCTGGTAGTGGCCGGCGACATACGCGAAAACGTCAAGGCCGTCTTTGCCGAACTGCTGGACAGAATCAAGGCTGAAGCCGTTATCAAGCAGGAACATCTGCAAGCCTGAGGGCAGCATTTTCACCGCGCCAGCAAGCCAATGAAGGAGCGTCCCGCAGGAGGCTCCTTTTCTGTTCTATCGGCTGCAATAACAGAAAAATAAGCCCTGCCCCGATTTTTATCGCCGCATGACTGTGGCGCACGGCGCGCAGCATGGCGCTGGCCGTGCTGTACGGTTCTGCATCAGCAAATTTCATATTTTCCTGCCGGGCCCGCGCCCGCCTGCATTGCCAACCCGGCATTTATGTCTTATTTTAGTGAGATGCCGCCAGCCCCTCAGGCTGCTCAGGACCGTGGGTTCTGAGGTCGCGCTGACGCGCCCTACAGGCGTGCACATTCGGGCCAAAGGCGGTTTGCCAGTGCCCAACAGAGGAGACTTCATGTTCGGCTTTCTTTTCAAGAAAATCTTCGGCAGCAAAAACGAACGTTATTTGCGCCGTCTGCGCCCCCAAGTACAGCGTATCAATGCCTTGGAACCACAAATGCAAGAACTGGCGGACGAGGACTTTGCCGCCCGCATACTTCAGTACAAAAAGGCCGTTCAGGAAGAAGGCCAGAGTCTGGACGCCCTGCTGCCCGAAGTTTTTGCTCTGGTGCGCGAGGCCTCGCGCCGTGTGCTGGGCATGCGTCACTATGACGTGCAGCTCATAGGCGGCATGGTTCTGCACAAGGGCAAGATCGCCGAAATGAAGACAGGTGAAGGTAAAACCCTTGTGGCTACCCTGCCCGTGGTGCTCAACGCCCTGTCTGGCAAGGGCGTGCATGTGGTCACGGTCAACGACTACCTCGCCAAACGTGACTCGGCCTGGATGGGCCAGTTGTACGGATTTTTAGGTTTGTCCACGGGCGTTATCGTCCACGGCCTCGATGATGACGAGCGCAAGCAGCAGTATGCCGCCGACATCACTTACGGCACCAACAACGAATTCGGCTTCGACTACCTGCGCGACAACATGAAGTTCTACGGGCATCAGCTGGTACAGCGCGGCCACAATTACGCCATTGTGGACGAAGTGGACTCCATTCTTATTGACGAAGCCAGAACCCCGCTCATCATTTCTGGCGCCTCCGACGAATCTGTGGGCTACTACCGCGTTGTGGACGAAATTGTCTGCAAGCTTCAGCCCGAGCATTATACTGTGGACGAAAAAGCCCGCACCGCCATGCTTACTGATGAAGGCGTGGCCTACTGCGAAGAGATGCTCAAGCTCGACAACCTCTTTGACCCCGCCAATATTACGGCGCAGCATCACGTGATGCAGTCGCTCAAGGCGCACCAGATATTCAAGCGTGATGTGGACTACATCGTGCAGGAAGATCAGGTGGTCATTGTTGACGAATTCACGGGCCGCCTCATGGCGGGCCGCCGCTACTCCGACGGCCTGCATCAGGCTCTGGAGGCCAAGGAAGGCGTGACCATCGCCGCTGAAAACCAGACGCTGGCCTCCATCACGTTCCAGAACTACTTTCGCCTGTACGAAAAACTTTCGGGCATGACCGGTACGGCTGATACCGAAGCCGTGGAATTTCACCAGATTTACAATCTGGAAGTTCTTTCCATTCCGTCAAACCGCCCGATGGTGCGTAAAGACTATCCTGACCTGATCTACCGCAGCCGTCAGGAAAAATTCGACGCCATTGTGGAAGCCATTGCCGAGCTGCACAAAAACCGTCAGCCCGTGCTTGTGGGCACCATTTCCATTGAAACGTCCGAAATGCTTTCACACCGTTTGAGCAAGCTTGGCATTCCCCACAATGTGCTCAACGCCAAGCAGCATGAAAAAGAAGCGGAAATCGTGGCCCAGGCTGGTCAGGCCGGCAAGGTCACCATCGCCACCAACATGGCCGGGCGTGGAACGGACATTGTGCTGGGCGAAGAAGTGGTAGACCTGGGCGGTCTGCACATTCTTGGCACTGAAAGGCACGAAAGCCGCCGTATCGACAACCAGCTGCGCGGCCGTTCCGGCCGTCAGGGCGACCCCGGCTCCTCGCGTTTCTATCTGTCGCTTGAAGACGACCTCATGCGTCTCTTCGGTTCTGACCGCATCAAGGGCCTCATGGAAAAGCTGGGCCTGCGCGACGGCGAAGCCATTGAAAACGCAATGGTCACCCGCGCGGTTGAAGGCGCGCAAAAGCGCGTTGAAGCGCACCATTTTGAAATCCGCAAAACCCTGCTGGATTATGACAACGTCATGAACCAGCAGCGTGAAGTTATCTACGCGCTGCGCCGTGAACTGATGGTCGAGGAAGATCTTGACCCCGTCTTGGACGAATTCATGAACGACGTGCTGGACGATGTTTACAGCGCGCTGGACAGCGTGCCCGTGGACGATCAGGACGGCGTGCGCCACGCGGCCTTTTCCCGCCTTCGCGACGTGTTCAACCTTGACCGTGTGCTGCCTGAAAACGCCCGCCTGCCCGAACGCGAAGAATGCGGCCCCCTGGTTCACAAAATTCTGGAAGACCTCAAGGCAGAAACCAGCGACAGCTACCGTGATATCCAGCGCTACTTCATGCTGGAAGAACTTGACCGCTGCTGGAAGGAACATTTGCGCAATATGGACGCCCTGCGCGACGGCATTGGCCTGCGCGGTTACGGCCAGCGCGACCCCAAGCTGGAATACAAGCGTGAGGGTTTTGAGCTGTTCCAGGCCATGCTCTTCCAGATTCGCGAAAACGTCTTCCGCGCTCTTACCAGAATTCGCGTAGCGCCAGCCGAACCGATTGTGGACGCCATTGAAGTGGCTCCTGAAGCCGCCGAACCCCAGGGTCAGCCTTTGGCGCGTGAATTCCGCCATAGGGAAGACACCAGCCAGCTCTCCTACTCCGGCGGCGGCGAATCCGCAGAGGCGTCCAATACTCCTGCCAAGGCTGCGCCCCGCATAGGCCGCAACGACCCCTGCCCCTGCGGCAGCGGCAGAAAATACAAAAAGTGCTGCGGCGTGGACAAATAAGAGTTTGTTTTCAGGGCCATGCCTTCCCGGCATATTGGCCTGTTCGTAAGCCAGCAACGGGCGTGAGACAAAACATCACGAAGCCGAGCAGTTGATAGCAAAAGGGGGCCGCGCAAAGCGCGGCCCCCTTTATTTGTACCGAGGCTTGAGCATGGTTTACGGCTGTGTACTGCCAGGGAGGCCCAAGCTCTGGACATTCTGCCTCTGGGGCAGAAGATTTCCTGTAACAACTGCTGCGAAAGTACACGGTTTGGGCTGTGTCGTCCGTACAGCAACATCCCGACAGATTCGTCCTTGCAGTGTCGGGCCGGCAGTGTCTGGACGAATGAATTCTCAATTATATCATAAAATAACAACACGCCTTTTATGCAGGAATGTACTCTGATGGTACTCGACCGCAAAAAAAGCGAAGCTCGACGCAGAAGTATCGGGAAAGGCGTTCGTGACGGCGCTGCACAGAAGATGAAACAAGGGGGAGGAAATCCTTTTACAAAAGGATCCCTCCCCCACAAACCGTTCAAAAGGAAGAAGTTAGCCCATGTCTTCCGTAAGGATCATGTTACGGGCCGCTGCGGTTTCGTCCATACGACGGGCCGGCAGGGTCACAGGAGCATCCAGCAAGGCCTGCGGATTACTCCTGGCCTGCAGCATAATGTCTTGCAGGGCTTGGACGAAGGAGTCCAGAGTTTCCTTGCTTTCCGTTTCCGTGGGTTCGGCCATAAGGCACTCGTGCACGATCAGCGGGAAGTAGATGGTGGGCGCGTGGAAGCCGCGGTCCAGCAGGGCCTTGGCAATGTCCAGAGCGCGGGTGCCCTCGGGAGCCGAAGCTACGAATTCGTGGGCGCACAGCCTGTTGGCATAGGGTATGTCCAGAGTTTTTTCCAGACGCTTTTTCAGATAGTTGGCGTTAAGCACCGCGTATTCCGAAGCTCTGGTGAGGCCTTCGGCTCCCAGACGCAACATGTAGGCAAGCGCTCTTACCATAATGCCAAAGCTGCCATAGAAGGGGCCCATGTAGCCAATGGACTGCGGCACATCGTAATCAAGATAGAAGGCTCCGTCCTGTCCCTTGCGTACACGCGGAGCAGGCAGGAAGGGAACGAGGCATTCGCTCACGCCCACAGGGCCAGCGCCGGGGCCGCCGCCGCCATGCGGGGTGGACAGGGTTTTGTGCACGTTGAGGTGCACCACGTCAAAGCCCACATCGCCCACGCGCATCTTGCCCATAATGGCGTTCATGTTGGCGCCATCATAGTACAGCAGGGCGTCAATCTTGCGCAGTTCGGCCACAATGCGCGGCAGATGCACTTCCATAAGGCCCAGGGTGTTGGGGCAGGTCATCATGAGACCAGCCACATCGTCGCCGTACTTCTGTATGGCCGCCACAATGGCATCCGGGTCTACCATGCCGTCGCGGGATTCAATATTGATGGCCTCAAAACCCGCCAGCGCCGCCGAAGCGGGGTTGGTGCCGTGAGCGGCATCGGGAATGAGCATCTTTTTGGGATTGCGCCCCTTGGCCTTGTGGTAGGCGGCGATGAGCTTGACGCCCACAAATTCGCCGTTGGCTCCTGCCATAGGCTGCAGGGTGAAGGCCTTCATACCGGTCAGTTCGCAAAGCATGTTTTCAGCCTGATAAAGGCATTCAAGCGCACCCTGCGTGCAACCGACGCTGCGGCCCATTTGCGCCAGCATGGGGTGCAGGCGCGTGAAGCCGGGCAGCGAGGCCACGTATTCCGTAAACTTGGGGTTGTATTTCATTGTGCAGGAGCCAAGGGGATAAAAATTGGCGTCCACACAATAGTTGAGTTTGGAAAGACCGGTAAAATGACGCACCACGTCCAGTTCAGAGCACTGGGGCAGACGGGGTTCTTCCTTGCGCAGCAGGCCCGCAGGCAGCATGTCCGCAGCCTTGGGGGCTTCGGATTCTATACAAAAGGCGCTGCGACCGGGCACGGATTTTGCGAAGATGGTTTTCACAACAGACCTCCCACGGTTTCGGCCAGCATGCCGATCTGCTGACGGCTGTTGCGTTCTGTGCAGGCCAGCAGCAACACGTTTTCCATACCGGGATAGTATCGGCCAAGAGGATAGCCGGGCACGCATCCGTGCGCCGCCAGAGCATCTACCAGCGACTGCGCAGGCATGGGCAGGCGCAGGGCCACTTCGTTGCCGTAAGGCGCGTCGTTGAGCAGTTCGATGCCCTTGATGGCGGTAAGGCGTTCCACTGCATAGCGGGTAAGCGCCATGTTGTTTTCCGCCAGCCGCGTGAGGCCGCAGGGGCCAAGCAGCGACATGTAGATAAGGGAGCGCAAGGCGCACAGGGCCTGGTTGGAGCAGATGTTCGACGTGGCTTTGGCACGGCGGATATGCTGCTCGCGAGCTTGCAGGGTGAGCACGTATCCGGTCTTGCCGTCAAGATCGTTGGTGCGGCCCACAATGCGGCCAGGGAACTGGCGGATGTGCTCTTTGCGGCAGGTCATGATGCCCAGATAGGGGCCGCCGAACGAAAGGGGCATGCCGAGGCTCTGCCCTTCGGCCACGGCAACGTCTGCACCCATTTCACCAGGAGTTTTCAGCACCGACTGCATGACCGGGTAAACGGAAATAACGCCGAATGCCTTGTGTTCACGAGCTTTGGCGAACACCTGGGTGTAATCGGCCACAGCGCCGAAGAAGTTGGGGTTCTGCACAATGACGGCTGCAGTGGTGTCGTCAATGGCAGCCATGAGTGCGTCAAGACGGCTCACGCCCTTTTCCTGTTTCACGGTCTTGAGTTCAAGATCAAGGCTGGAAATGTAGGAAGCCAGCATGACCCGCCAGATGGGGTTGACGGCTTCGTCTACCACCAGCACGCGGTGGCGGGTGGCGCGAACAGCCATCATGGCCGCTTCAAAAATGGCGGAACCGCCGTCATAGACAGAGGCATTGGCGCAGTCCATGCCCATGAGGCGGCTTACGGCAGTCTGAAACTCAAAAATAGCCTGAAGAGTGCCCTGTGAGCATTCCGGCTGGTAGGGCGTGTAGGAGGTATAAAACTCGCTACGGCCAGAAAGCGCGTCCACAGCCTTGGGAATGTCGTGGGCGTAATAGCCCGCGCCAAGGAAGGACATGATATCTGGACAGTTTTTGGCGGCCAGCCCTTCAAAGTAGGCGCAAACTGCGGCTTCGGACTGACCTTTGGGCAGATTGAACTGTTTGGGGCGCATTTCCGGAGGAATATCGGCAAAAAGGCCGTCCAGATCGCGCACCCCAACCACGGAGAGCATCTCGTGCAACTCTTCCTGCGTATGGGGGATATATGGCATATCTGCTCCTTGAACATGTTACGCGTGACGTGTGCTTGAGGGGCAAGGGCGTATCCGCTGCAATCAGCTGCGGCTGCGCCCGCCCGCTCAGAGCTGGCGGGCTGGTGCACCGCATCGATAAATCCTGGGCCGCAACCCCGGGGCCGTTACCGGTTCCTCAAGGCGTTGGGTAAGCTCTGAAACAGCCTAGTGCCCTTCAGTGGCGCAAAAAGCTTCGTAGGCAGCCGCATCCATAAGGCCTTCAGGTTTGCGGGAATACTTGACGCGCATGAGCCAGCCTTCACCGTAGGGATCGCCGTTGCATTTTTCCGGGGCCTGCTCCAGAGCGGTATTGATGCCTACAACACTGCCGCTGACCGGAGAAACCAGATCGCTGGCAGCCTTGACGGACTCAACGGAGCCGAACTCCCCTTCTTCGCTCACTTCGTCGCCCACCAGGGGCAATTCCACATAAGTGATGTCGCCAAGGGATTCCTGGGCAAAGTGGGTGATGCCCACCACTGCCTCGTCGCCTTCAAGACGCAGCCATTCGTGACTCTTGCTGTACAACAGATCCGTGGGATTGGTAGCCATGTGTATTCTCCTGAAAGTTGTTGTAAACACAGTGCGCACCGTGGCGGTACGCCAACCATCACAAATTCAGCAAGGCGCAGACATGCGGCTCACCGGGCCGCTGCCCGCGCCACGTTGGGTCAGGCCAGTTTTTTGCGTGCCGTGCCATCCTTGTAGAAAGGAATTTCCACCTTCTGGGCGGGCAGTTCCGTTCTGGCGGCACGAACCACAAAATTTTCGCCGTTCGCATGGGCGGCATCCACCCAGCCAAAGGCAATAACATAGCCAAGGGAAGGCGCAAAAGAGCCACTGGTAACACGGCCCACCACCGTGCCGTCAGGCAGGGCGATGTCGTCGCCGTGACGGGCGGCGCGGCGGCCTTCAATCTTCAGGGGCACCAGAACTTCGCGCACTACCTGCGCTCCTTCCTTGCCCACATAGGCAGCCTGGCTTGTCATCATGCGGCCCATGCCAGCTTCGGCGGGGCTATGGTTTTCATCCAGATCATGCCCGTAAAGCGGCAGGCCGGATTCAAGGCGCAGGGTGTCGCGAGCGCCAAGGCCCACGGGTTTCACGCGCTCGTCAGCCAGCAGGGCCTTCCAGAAGTCTTCGGTTTTGCCAGCGGGCAGATACAGCTCATAGCCCAGTTCGCCAGTGTAGCCCGTGCGGCTGACTAGAACGGGTACGCCCTGCCACTGGGCTTCGCGGAACGAAAAATAGCCGAGGTCATGAAAATTCTCGCCCATGAGTTTTTCAAGCACATCCAGCGAATCCGGGCCTTGCAGGTCCACCTTGCCCGTTTCGTTTGAGATGTCGGTAATATTCACGCTTTCGGGCAACCGGGCGCGCAAGGTGGCCAGATCGTTGGCGGCGCAGGCGGCATTGACCACGGCCATGAAGGATTCCGGGCCAAAGCGGTAGATGATGCCGTCGTCAAGCACTCCGCCCTTTTCATTGAGTAAAAATCCGTAGCGGCATTTTCCGGGGGCCAGGGTTTCAAGGTTGTGGCTCACGGCACGGGACAGGGCTTCTGCAGCGCCCGGCCCTTCAATGCGGAACTCGCCCATATGGCAGATATCAAAAAGCCCGGCATGTTTTCTGGTATGCAGATGTTCCGCAAGAATGCCTTCATACTGAATGGGCATGAGCCAACCCGCGAAAGGAGCCATTTTCGCGCCTTGAGCTTCATGCCAGGAGGTCAGCGGGGTACGCAAATCCGACATGTTTTCTCCTTGATTGGGTGTGATTACAAATAACTGCGGCGTGTAATGCACCAAACGCAGCACCCTAAAGACACCGACAACGCACTGATGAACTAAGGATACCACCTGCGCAGGGCAGGCACAAGAAGCGTGAAAAAATTATCAGCATCCAACGCGGGGGCTGTTCTGGCCGCCAGCGCGAACTATGAGGAAACGCAGCACAATATTTTTCGCCGTAACAAGCTTATTGACCGATTGTGGAGATTAGCCTTGAAATGTAATACATTTCATAGTGGTCATTTTGCCGAAATGTGATTTCGGCAAAATCCACGCTGCGTTGCGGCGCGCCGCACTCTTGTGCCGCGTTAGAGCATTTAACCTTTTTTAACGTTAAAATGCTCTACAGCGCCGTAAAAATTAACAGGCTCTAAAGTTCTCACGGTTGCGCAAAAAACCGTGTCATCACGACAGGGTCACAACCGCTGAAATACCGGGCCATATGGGCCTGCTCCAATGCCTGCTCAAGCTGCGCAGGCTCGCGCGCGATCCCCACAAGGCTTTGCTCCAGATCCTGAATGCCCTCGCCTGCATTGCAGAAAAAGTCTCCCAGAATTTTGCAGGCCGCTATATGCCCGTCTTTTACATCAAGGCGCAACTCTACTGTGCCCCAATCAAACCGCTGCCGCTTGCGCTCGGTAAAATTGGGCATGGCCCCGTAGTTCCAGTTCCACTGCCGGTATTTTTCGTCAGCCAGCTTTTCGGCCTCGGCCATGACGGTTTCTGTCGCCGTGCCGGGCTGATGTGCGCAGTGGTGCAGCAGCGCTTCGGTCAACGCGGCAATATCGCTGCCTGGCCGCCAAAATTCTGAAATATTGCCCACCCGCGAGCGTACCGAGGCAACGCCCTTGGACCGCATCTTTTCCGGGTCTACGTTCAGAGCTTCCACAAGGCGCTCAAAATTGACATCTATGAGCAGCGTGCCGTGGTGCAACACCTTGCCCCGGCGCAGCATCTGCCCGCTGCCGGAAATCTTGCGGCCACCGACCTCAACGTCGTTGCGGCCCGATATTTCGGCCTGCACGCCAAGGTCAGCCAGCGCTGCGCACACAGGTTCCAGATAGCGCCTGAAGTCCACCTTTTCGCGGCCATTGGCGTGTTCAATAAAGGAAAAATTTAGGTTGCCCGTATCGTGGTATACGGCGCCGCCGCCGGTTATGCGGCGTACTACAGGCAGATTTTCGCGCCGGATGAAGTCTGCGTTCACTTCATCGGCAGTGCATTGATGGCGGCCCACAATGACGGAAGGACCATTTTGCCAAAGCAAAAAATAGCCGGGATGGCCGACGGGAAGGGTCTGAAGCAGGACTTCTTCAAGGGCAAGATTGAAGGCCGGGTCTAGAGTCGAAAAAGTCAGGTGTTCCATGCTTCCTCCTCAAACCGAGAATGCCGTGCTTCAGGTGCTGAGGTCAAGGGAGAGGCGGGATATTTCCAAGATTATTGACAAATTTCGCGAAAGCCCGAGGTTTTTCGCCGATCTGTAAAGCTCGCTGCCAGCAGGCGCGGCAAGACGCACATTACTGGCGGGGCAGAAAGGCAGATCAGACTTCATTGCTGCGGATTTGCCCCGCATCGCCAAGGGCACGGGCCAAAGTATCGGCATCTGCCTGCCCGCGCTCAAATGTCTGCCTAACCTGGCCGTCCGTCATGACTATAAGGCGCTCGCCCAACCGCACTGCCTGCTCCGGGTTGTGCGAAACCACCAATAAAGGATACTGGCTGGCAAGCCGCAAGAGCAGTTCTTCAATATCTGCCGTGGCGTGTACATCCAGCGAAGCCGTGGGCTCGTCCAGCAACAGCACGGCAGGCTCCAGCGCCAAAGCCCGCGCCAGACAAAGCCTTTGCTGCTGCCCGCCTGAAAGCCTCGCAGCGGGCATATCAAGACGGTCTTTCACCTCGTCCCACAAACCAACTCCCACAAGGGCTTCCTCAATTTTATGGCGCTGCGCCTTCTGCGGCAGGCCCGCCACCACCTCAAGGGGAAGCGCAAGGTTGCGCTCCACGCTGACAGGCAGCACGTTGGGCGTCTGAAAAACCATGCCCACAAGACGGCGAAGCTGGGCCAGCGGGCGTACGTTCACGCCGGGCGACGGATATATGGCTTCAAGCCCATGCCCCAGATCAAGCTCCACAAGGCCGGAAGTACGGCACTGAGGAAAGGCTTCATTGAGTCGGTTCAGAGCGCGAAGCAAGGTAGTCTTGCCCGAGCCGGAACGCCCGGCAAGCACGGTGATACCCCGCGCAGGAGCTTCAATGCCGATGTGGCGCAGCACCCGGCGCGAGCCGAAATCCACGCACAGGTCGCTGATGCGGACAGCCATAGTCATGATACCCCCTGCCAGCGGCGGCGGAAGCGGTTTTCCAGCCAGCGGGAACACAAAAGCAAGGCCGCTGACAGTAAAAGCAGCACCAGGGCCGCGCCAAAGCCGCGCAGCAGTTCATCATTGTCCTGATACTGCGCAGAGATGTAATAGATGGAAAAGGGCAATGCCTCGAACTTGTCTGCCAGCCCGGCGGGTAATCCGGCATTGGCTACCACTCCCGTAAGCATGATAACCGCCGTGTCTTCCGCCGCCCTGCCCGTAGCCAAAATGATTCCACCCCATATGCCGGGCCCGGCGGCGGGCAGCAAAACCCGGCGGGCGAGCTGCCGCCGCGTGAATCCCAGGGCCGCGCCCGTTATTCGCAGGCTGCCGGGCACAGCCTCCAGCGCCTCACTGGTTGTGGTCACAACCACAGGCAAAACCAGCAGAGCCAGGCAACAGGCCGACAAGAGCAAAGACGTGTTGGCTCCCGGCCAGACGGAGTGACGCAAAAAAAGTATCAGGGTAAAGCCAAACAGCCCCATAACAATGGACGGCGTACCCGCCAGCACGTCCATAGCCAGACGGATGCGCGCTGCCTGACGTGGCGGGGCGAACTCGGCCAGATACAGCCCGCAACCCACACCGGGAAAAAGCGCCAGCGCCATAGTCAGGGCCACAAGGTACAGGGTTCCGGCGCAGGCAGGCCACAGGCCGTCCCAAACAGGACGGCGGCCCAGCAAGGCATCCAGAGGGGGCACAGTATCAAAAAGCAGATGCAGGCCCAGTTGGGGCGCACCCTTAACAATCAGAAAGCCCAGCAAAAAAAGCACGGCCGCACAGGGAATCAGCGCGCAAAGGCGCAGCAGCCAGCGCAGAAGGGCCTGCGAAAAAACGCCGCGCCTCATGCTGTTGCCGCCTGTTTCGCACTGGAACCCGCAGGAGCCTCCCGGCGCACAAGGCGGCGCAAGGCCAGGCTTGCCGCTGTATTGACCGCCAATAGCACAAGCCCCGCCACAAAAAGGGAATTATAGGCAGCCCCGCCCACCTCGTTGGCAGTAACCAGAGCCATGTGCGCTGTCAGGCTGCGCATGCTTTCAGAAAGACCGCCGGGAACCTGCGTGGCGTTGCCAGCCAGCATAAGGGGAATCAGCGTGTCGCCCACGGCTCTGCCAAAGCCCAGAACAGCGGCGCTGGCCAGGTTGCGGCCAGACCTGGGCAGCACAAAGAAGCGCATCAGGTCAAAACGGCTGAACCCCAGCGCCAGCCCCCAAGGGCAAAGCCTCTCAAGCCGGGGGCGCAGACCCGCCATAAGAATCAGCGTCATTGTGGGTAAAACCAGCAGAACCAGCATAAGAGCCGCTGCGGCCAGACACATGCCCGTGCCGCCCAGCGTTGCCCGCGCAAAGGGCGTAAGCAGAAAAACGGCGGCAAAGCCGTAAACCACGGTGGGCACCGTGGTCATGAAACGCACCAGCCCGCTAATGAAGCGAACCAAGGGCAGAAACTTGAAATTTTCTTCGGTAAGCAGCCAGCAACTCAGGCCCACGGCCAAAGGCCAGCCAAGCAGTAATGCCAGAGCTGCCAGCGCCAGCGATCCCACGCACATTGGCAAGATGCCGTACCGCCCTTGCCCGGGCTGCCAGACCCAATCCAGAGGGCTGCCAGGGCCGGAAATCTGTATTGCGGGCAGAGCCGCGGCCACAATCATGACAAAAAGAAGAATTACGGCCAGCACTGCCAGCCAGGCAGACAAACGCAAGACCCAGCCGGGGCTGTCAGTATGGTCCGCCGTTTGCGGACCCGCAGGCGGAAGCGCCGAAGCGCTTCCTGCCTGACAAACTGCGGGCTTCCTACTTTTTGACATAGGGGATGTAGCCGGCCTTGGACACTATCTCCTGCCCGGCAGGCGTAAAGATGTAGTCCACAAAGCCCTTGGTGATGCCCTGAGGTTCGCCCTTGGTGTTCATATACAGCAGGCGGGTGACGGTGTACTGGCCGGAAGCGGCGTTTTCCTGGCTGGGAGCCATGCCGTCCACGTTCACGCCCTTTATGCTTTTGTCCAGATGCCCGATGCCCACATAACCTATGGCATTGGGGTCCTGACTGATGGCGGTTTTCATTGCACCGTTGGAATTGACAACATTGGCCCCGGCGGCGGATGTGCCCTTGTCCATTGCGCGCTCTTCAAAAGTTTCGCGGGTACCGCTGCCGTCTTCGCGCACATAGAGGGATATGGCAGCGTCGGCACCGCCCACGTCCTTCCAGTTGGCTACCTTGCCGGAAAAAATATCCTTGATCTGGGCCTTGGTCAGCCCCGCAACCTTGTTGGCCGGGTTGACCGCAACGGCCACGCCGTCAATGGCGAAAGGAAACGTTACAAGGCCGTATTTTTCCACTTCAGCAGGTTTGAGGGCGCGGCCAGTATTGCCGATCTGCACAATGCCCTCGCCCACTTTCTGTACGCCCACGCCAGAGCCGCCCCCGGCCACGGTAATGCGCACGTCGGGGTTGGCCTCCATAATCTGCTTGGCGGCTTCTTTCATAACAGGAATATGGGCGGTGCCGCCCGCAATGTCTATAACGCCCTTTTGCCCTTTAAAGGCGTCAAGGGGAGTGGCCGGGGCTGCCGCAAAGGCTGTGCCCATGCCGCACAAGAGCAAAAGAGCCGCAAGGATTCCACGTTTCATGACTGTCTCCTACGGTTAGCGTGAAAGGATGGCGCGCGTACGCCGCACTACTCAACAAGCTTGATTCACCTTGAAAAGGTACATCTTCAAAGTTTAGAGCATGTAAATTTTGAAAAATTCAGGTGCATTAACACTGCACAAGAGCGCAGCGCGCCGCAACACACTCTGGATTCAGGCAAAAATCGAATTTTCGGCAGAATGGCACCTTTGAAATGTGGTGCATTTCAAAGGTAATCTGCTCCAAGGCGTGCTTGTTGCCGCTTTTGCCGCGCCAATGAATCGCCCTTGGCCTTCACGGCGGGCGTCAGGCCACGCAGCCGCCAGAGCATTTCAAGCCGAAAATGCCCAAGAAGGCGAGACCACGCCGCCGAAAGTCAGGTGTAAGAAAGAAGCCGCCCTTGCGAACTGTATTTGCAGTAGTTCGCTAACCGAGCACGGGAGACATCCAGCCCCACCTGACAGACGATCAGGTGATGCCGGAAAAACAAGACAGGTATCCTTTGACGGCGGCAGGCTTCGCAAAAAGCGAAGCACTGCTCCGGCACGTTCTCCACAGAGAATTTACCAATGTGTTACAAAGGACAACCATAGCTAAAAGAGTATCTGATGGTTTTTGGCTGGTCAAGCAAGGCGGAAATCCATTTTTCCATACCATTTGTACAGTAAAATATCAGCAGCCCGCTTTTACAGCATGCAATTATACGCCGAAAAACCGACGGGCATTTTGCCCACACATGCGCCAGAGGTCTTCAGGCTCCTCGCCACGCGTTTCGGCCACGGTTCGCGCGGTAAACACCGTAAAGGCGGGTTCATTGCGTTTGCCGCGCCAGGGCAGGGGCGCAAGATAGGGAGCGTCCGTTTCCAGCATGAGACGGGCAGCCGGAATGACGGTCACGGCCTGCCGTAAATCTTCATTGGCTTTATACGTCACCGGGCCGGGTACGGAAATATGCCAACCATTGCGTATGATGCGTTGGGCCAGATCCGGCCCCTTGCCGAAACAGTGCCACAGCAGGGGATAATCTTTAAATCCCTGCGACTCCAGAACCATAAGGGTTTCTTCTTCGGCCTCGCGGCAATGGATGACCACAGGCCGTTCCACTTCGCGCGCCAGCCGCAACTGGGTGGAAAAAGTTTCATACTGCACCTCGCGGGGGCAGTCGTCCCAATAAAAATCCAGACCTATCTCACCCACCGCTTTCAGGCGGGGTTCCTCCCGGAAGGCGCGGCGCATGGCCTCAAGCGTGTCGGGCGTGCAGTCCTGCCCGTGGCATGGATGAATGCCCAGCAGAAAAAACACCTCGGGGTGGTCAGCAAAATAGTGCCGCCTGGAATTGAAATCTTCCGGCCCCAGAAAGACGTTGCCCACATGGGCCACGCCGCAGGCGCGGGCGCGCTCAAGCACGCTCTCCCGGTCCTGGTCAAACTCTTCGCCGTCCAGATGGGCATGGCTGTCCACACCTTCAAGCGGCAACGCCACGGATACGGGATCAATACGGTCAACGGATTTTTTGGACATGCTTACCTCGCGCCGATACATATCAATGCGCGTGGGCAAGGGCAAGCCGGGCCGGTGGAGGCTTGCCGCGAACGATTCCAGACGGCAATCAGCGCCATTGCCAAGCAGGGGCAATAGGACTATGGTTAAGCGTTTTTGTAATCCCAACGTATGATTTAACATCACCTTTCCGGGGGAAATATGCATCTCCGCAAACGTATATTGGTTACGGGGGGTTCAGGTTTTCTGGGCTCTCACCTGTGTGAACGGCTGCTCAACGAAGGGCACGAAGTGCTTTGCGTGGACAACTTTTTTTCCAGCGCCCGCGCCAATGTTGAAGAGTTTCTCGACAACAGAAGGTTTGAACTTATCCGCCACGATGTGACCTTTCCCCTCTTTGTGGAAGTGGACGAAATTTACAATCTGGCCTGTCCGGCCTCGCCCATACACTATCAGCACGACCCCGTGCAGACCATCAAGACCTGCGTTCACGGGGCCATCAACATGCTGGGGCTGGCCAAACGCCTCAAGGCGCGCATTTATCAGGCGTCCACCAGTGAAGTGTACGGCGACCCCGAAATTCATCCGCAGACCGAAGACTATTGGGGCCATGTGAACCCCAACGGCATCCGCTCCTGCTACGATGAAGGCAAGCGTTGCGCCGAAGCCCTGTTCTTCTCCTATTGGCGTCAGGGCGGTCTGCCCATCAAGGTGGGACGCATTTTCAATACCTACGGCCCCAAGATGCACCCCAACGATGGCCGTGTGGTGTCCAACTTCATCATTCAGGCGCTCAAAGGCGAACCCATCACCATTTATGGTGACGGCAGCCAGACCCGCTCCTTCTGCTACGTTGATGACCTCATCGAATGCATGGTGCGCTTTATGGCCTCGCCCGTAGACTTCATCGGCCCGATGAATATGGGCAATCCCGGCGAATTCACCATCCGCGAACTGGCAGAAAAGGTAGTGGAAATGACGGGCAGCAAGTCTGTCATCAGCTACGAACCCCTGCCCGGCGACGACCCCAAACAGCGCAAGCCCGACATTACCCTTGCCCGCGAAAAACTGGGCTGGGAACCTCAGGTCAAGCTGGAAGACGGACTGAAAAAAACCATCACCTACTTTGACGAGATGCTGAAACAGGGCATGGCCTAACCGCCGCCCATAACCCCGAATGCCATGACGCTCTTTATCATAACCCTGCTCATTCTGACGGCCACGTCCGCCGCCACGGCACTGCTGGCTCTACTGCCGCCAACGGCTGGCAGCGGACGGGCTGCCAACCTGCTGGGCTCCTGCGGAGCCACAGCAGGTTGTCTGGCAGGGTTGTGCGCGCTGGCATTTTCTCCGTGGAGCGAAACGGTTTCGTTGAGTCTGCCCTGGGGACTGCCCATAGGGGCTTGTACCCTGGGGCTTGACCCCCTGAGCCGCATCTTTTTGCTGCCCGTATTCGGCCTGGGACTGGTGTGCTCCATATCCGGCGGCATGGCCCTGCGCCACGAACGGCCGCAGGAGCACAATCTGGCGGCGCACTGGTTCTTCTACCTGCTGCTGCTTCTGGGTTTGACCCTTGTCATGGCTGCCCGCGACGCCGTGTTTTTCATGCTGTCCTGGGAACTCATGTCCCTTGCGCCCTTTTTTCTCATTGATTTTTACGACGGCGACCGTCAGGTGCGCGACGCTTCGTGGGTCTACCTTGTGGCAGCCCATCTGGGTGCCGTTGCCCTCATGGCCTTCTTTGTTTTGCTTTGGCAAAGCACGGGAACAACGTCTCTTGAAGTACTGCAAGGCGGCGCTGTCATGCAGGGGGTTGTGCGCGACGCAGGCCCCGGCGTGCTGACCGCCCTTTTTGTGCTGGCGGTTCTGGGTTTCGGGGCCAAGGTGGGCCTTGGCCCAACGCATGTATGGCTGCCGGAGGCTTATCCGGCTGCGCCCATACATGTGTCGGCCCTGCTTTCGGGGGCAATGATCAACGCTGGCCCTTATGGCATCATACGCAGCCTTGGCCTGCTGGCTCCGCCTGGCACAGCGCCCGAATGGTGGGGATGGGCCTTGCTGTTGATCGGCCTGGGCACGGGCGTTGTTGGAATTCTGAAAGCTCTGGGGCAGAGCAACCTCAAGCGCCTGCTGGCATACTCCAGCGTTGAAAATATGGGGCTCATATTTATGGGTCTGGGCGCGGGCCTCATCGGCCTGTCGTGCGGCAACGCCTGGATAGCGACCCTCGGTATGGCGGGTTGCCTCATGCATATGCTGAACCACGCAGGATTCAAGGGGTTGCTATTTCTGTGCGCTGGCGAAGTGCTGTACGCCACGGGCACCGTGCGTATGGAACTGCTGGGCGGATTACAGAAACGCCTGCCTCTGCTGGGGGCTTTTTTTGCTATCGGGGTGGCGTCCATTGCCTGCCTGCCGCCCCTGAGCGGATTTGCCAGCGAGCTTGTGCTGGCGCTCTCGTTTCTTGACGGCCCCAATCTTCCCGGTCTGGAGCGGCAGGTGGGCCTGTTGCTGGCGCTGGCGGGTCTGGCTCTTATCAGCGGCCTTGCCATCGCCCTCTACACCAAGGCCTACGGCATCACCTTTCTGGGGGAACCCCGCACGGGCTTTGCAGCCAATGCCCGCCCCCTGGGCTGGAAAATACTCTGGCCTCTGGCGCTGCTGGTCATGGTCTGCATAGCTGGAGGACTGGCTGCCCCGGCCTTTTTTGATCTGGCCTCCATGACGGGCCTTGCCGCCCTGCCCATGCCCAACGACATGCAGGCGGGAGCCGCCATGGGGCAGGAGCATGCACGCACCAGCCTGGCTATGGTCTCTCTTGTGGGTTCCATTGCCCTTGGGCTTTCTCTGGCTGGAATCATTCTGCGCAAGCGGATGCTCAAGCGGCGCAAGGTTGCTTCCATGCCTACATGGAGCTGTGGCTATCAGGGTGGAAGCCCCCGCATTCAATATACTGACGCCGGATTTTCAGAGCCGCTGGGCAAAGTATTTGCGCCGGGCATGGGCCTTAAGGTGCGTCTGGATCTGGATTCCCGGCTGTTTCCCGAAAGGGCCACTGCCAGCGTCACCGCGCCTGACCGCCTGCGTAACGGCTTTTACACCCCGCTGTTCGAGGGCATAGAGCGCGTGTGCAATGCCTGCAAAATTATCCAGCACGGCAAGATTCACCTCTACATCCTGTATATCCTGGCCACTGTTGTGGGCCTGCTTATATGGGGGTTGAGCGCATGAAACAGAGCATAATCGTTTATTTTGTGCAGTTTGTGCTGGCCCTTGTGCTTGCGCCTCTGCTGCCCGGCATCATCAACAGGGTAAAGGCCAAATTTGCGGGCAGGCACGGCAAACCCATACTGCAAACCTACTATGATCTTGCCAAGCTCATGCGCAAAGGCGAGGTCATCAGCCGCACCACCACCTGGGTTTTTGCCTGCGGCCCCGCCATATCCCTGGCGACAACTTTATGCGCCATAGCCCTGTTGCCTCTGGGCGGCGCAACCTCGCCCCTGGCCTTCACCGGGGACTTCATTCTGGCGGCGTATCTGCTTGGCATGGGGCGCTTTGCCATCATGCTGTCAGCTCTGGACACAGGCGCCGCCTTTGAAGGTATGGGCGCAAGCCGCGAAGCCACGTTTTCCGCCCTGGCAGAGCCTCTTTTTTTTCTGATTCTTCTTGTGCTTACCAGTGTGACTCTGGATATGGGACACAGCCCGTACACGGCGTTTTCGCTTTCGTCCCTGTTTGGCGGGCAAATCGCGGGAGCATGGCTTACGGGCCGGGCAGAGTTGCTGCTTCTGCCCTGCATTTTGTTCATTCTGCTGCTGGTTGAAAACTGCCGTATTCCTGTGGACGATCCCAATACGCATCTGGAACTGACAATGATCCACGAGGCTATGGTACTGGACCACTCTGGCCCAAATCTGGCCATGATCGTCTATGGCGCGGCTCTCAAGCTGTGGTTTTTCGCCGCGCTTATCGCAGGCCTGCTGACGCCCGCCCTGCCCCTGTGGCAACAGGCCGGGCTGCGTGTTGTCATTGTACTGTTGCTGGCAGTCATTGTGGGCATTGTGGAATCCGTCATGGCCCGCCTGCGTATGGACCGTGTGCCCTACCTGCTTGGCGGCGCATCGGCTATGGCAGCCCTGGCCCTTATCCTGACCCAGGCGAGGTAGAGGCATGGAATCCGCACTGCAAAGCTGCCTGTTTATGCTCATGCTGAACAACCTGCTCATGCTGGGTACAACACGGCTCATGTGGCTCATACGCCTGACCGCCTTTCAGGGCATACTGCTGGCGGGCATGCTGCTGAGTCTGGAACATGCCCTGTTGGCCGGAGCTGTGCTGCTTATCAAGGGCGCTCTTCTGCCCAGTCTGCTCTGGCGTACCCGCAAGCGGTTGCATTCGCACCAGCGCATGAAGCCCCGCCTGCATGTGGCAGTGGGGGTACTGGCTGGCATGGGCGGCCTTGTGCTTTCCCTGTGGCTTGAAGCGCGCCTGGTGAATTTGCCCGCCCTCTTTCCGCCGCAGCTGCTGCCCACGGCCCTGACGACCCTTTTTTGCGGGCTCATTCTGGTGGTAGGGCGCACAACGGCCCTGTCTCAGGTCATCGGGTACCTGATGGCTGAAAACGGAATTTTTCTGCTGGGCATGCCCCTCATGACTGCGGGTACCATGTGGTTTGAACTGGCCCTGCTGCTGGACGTGTTTGTGGCTGTTTTTGTTATGGGCATTGCCATCAACCATATCGGCAACACCTTTGAATCCATTGACGTGGGCCGTTTTCGCAGCCTCAGGGACTGATGGACATGCTGGAAGCATTGCTTTTTCTTCCGCTGGGTGCGGGGTGTATCATCCTGCTCGGCACCAAGGCCATGTGCCGGGTTCTTCTGCCTCTGACGGCTCTTGGGCATGTGATTTTGGCCGCCTGGACAACGCATGCCGTTGCCACAGGAGCCGAACCCAAAGCCCTGAGCGGCCTGCTGGCTCCCGACCCGCTAGGCACGCTTTTTCTCATGCTTGCCAGCCTTCTTTTTATGGCGGCTTCTGTTTACGCAGTCTACTACCTGCGTGAAGAAGACCGGCTGGAAGTTCACGCAGATATTCACGGCGGCCCCGGTTTTACCAACGCGCCGCAACGCCGTCTGGCCGCGTGCCTTTGCTTTTTTCTTTCATCCATAACGCTTGTGACCACCACTCCCCATCTGGGCGCTTTGTGGGTGGGCATAGAAGGCACCACGCTTTCCAGCGCGCCCCTCATATATTTTCACAGACATCAGCGTTCCCTTGAAGCCACATGGAAATATCTCATCATCTGCTCTGTGGGTATTGCTCTGGCCATGGTGGGCAACATTCTGCTTTCCGTGGCTTTTTATACGCCTGAAGGTATGGAAGCTATGGTGGAAGGCATGGACCAGCTAGGCTGGTTTGTCAGCCATGCCCGGGCTGCGGAAGAAACGTGGCTCAAAGCGGCCTTTATCTTCTTGCTTGTGGGTTACGGCACCAAAATGGGTCTGGCCCCGTTGCACAACTGGCTGCCCGACGCGCACAGTCAGGCTCCCTCCCTTGTTTCTGCACTGCTTTCCGGCGCGCTGCTCAACTGCGCCATGCTTGGCATCCTGCGCGGTCACCAGATCATGCTGGCCGCCGGACTTGGCGGATTCAGCGGCGGGTTGCTCAGCTTTTTCGGTCTGCTGTCGCTTATTACAGCGGCCATCTTTATTGTGGGGCAGGGCCATTACAAACGCATGCTGGCATACTCCAGCGTCGAACACATGGGCATACTGGCTCTTGGCGTGGGCGTGGGCGGGCTGGCCGTATCAGGGGCCATGCTGCATGCCGTTTGCCACTCGCTGACCAAGTGCATGCTCTTTTTGCTTTCCGGCAATATTCTGGCCCGCTACCATACGTTTTCAAGCTATGACATCCGGGGCATGCGCTGGACCATGCCCGTGACCGGGGCCTTGTGGATGGCTGGTTTTCTGGCCGTAGCCGGTTCGCCTCCCTTCGGCATCTTCATCAGTGAATTCATTATCTTCAAGGGCATGCTGGCAGCAGATTCTCCTCTGATTGCCACAACCTATCTGCTTGCCCTTGCTGTAATTTTTGTCGGCCTTTCCGTAGCAGTGCTGCGCATGGTGCAGGGCAATCGCCCCGTGGATATGCCGCAAAACCAAAAAGAGCCCCTGCTGAGCGTGCTGCCGCCCCTGATTCTGGGGGTAGCCGTTCTTACCCTTGGTTTGTGGATACCGGACTGGCTGTGGAATTTCTTGGGGCAGGCCGCAGCCCTCATAGGTGGTTAGGAGGATATCATGTCGTTCGACTACCGCGAGGCGGTTGATCTGAAAAAAGTAACGCGCTTTTCCGTGGCGGAACTGCGCGAGCATATCCGTCATGCCCTGGCTGGCGGCTGGCGCGTCTTGGCTTTTTTCGGCATACCGGAAGAAAAAACCGTGGATGCGCAGCGCGACGCGGGCATTGCACCCACGCGGCCCGTGCCCATTGTTTTGTGCTGCGTGCTGGCCCATGACGGCATACGCCGCCTCATGGCCCGCTGTACGAATGCGGTGACGGCCTTCATGTCGCTGACGCCCGATTTACCCCAGATGCACTACTTTGAGCGCGAAATTTATGAACAGTGGGGTGTGGAACCAGTAGATCACCCCTGGCTCAAAAGCGTACGGCGCACGCCTGACAGCGCAGAGGCCCAAGCCCGCAATGCGGCAACCGCCGCAGCTGACGGTGAGGCCAGCCCTTCGGCTGAAGGCCTGCCAACCGCCCCTGCAACGGAAAATGCGGCAACGTCCCAGCCCTCGCCGCAGCCCACCGCCCAACCCTATCCCTTTTACCGAGTTGAAGGGGCGGAGGTGCACGAGGTGGCCGTAGGCCCGGTACACGCAGGCATCATCGAACCGGGACATTTCCGCTTTCAATGCTATGGCGAAAATGTGCTGCATCTGGAAGTTGCCCTGGGCTACCAGCACCGCGGGCTGGAAGACATGCTTGTATATGGCCCCGCCGCCCGCCGTCTTCACCTGCTGGAATGCGCCGCTGGAGACAGTACCGTTGCCCACGCCACGGCCCATTGCGTGCTGCTTGAGCGCATGACGGGGCATGAGCCCGGCGAACGCGCCCAGTTGCTGCGACGTATTGGTCTGGAGCTGGAACGTCTGGCCAACCACACGGGCGACCTTGGGGCCCTTGCCGGAGATGCGGGCTTTTTGCCCACGTCGTCCTGGAATGGCCGTATTCGTGGAGATTTTTTGAACATGACCGCCAGCCTGTGCGGCAATCGCTTCGGGCGCGGCCTGCTGCGCCCCGGCGGCGTGGCATACGACCTTGATCCGCTGGAGAGCGCAAACCTGCTCAACCGGGCGCGGGCCGCCTGGCAGGATGTGCGCGGAGCAGTAGATGTCATGCTGGAAGCCGTGACAGTGCGCGACCGCCTTGTGGACATCGGCGTACTTGAAACTGGCACCGCCCGCCAACTGAACACGGTCGGAGTGCCCGCACGCGCCTGCGGTCTGGATGTGGACGCCCGCTTTCACGCGCCGCTCAGCAATTTGCCCTGTGAGGGATGCGCCCCCCGGCTGGAAATTACAGGCGACGTCATGGCCCGCGCCAAAGTGCGCAGCCGCGAACTGGACGACAGCCTGCGCCTGCTGGAACTTGACCTCGCCCGCTTGTCTGCCCTGTCAGCACAGGTAGACGCAACTTCCGACGCGCCAGCAGACCATCAGACGAATCCGCCCACCGCTGCGCCAGAAAAAATTTCTGGCACACCCCGCGATTTTACAGACCTGCCGCCGCACACGCTTGCCGTTGCCCAGGTGGAAGGCTGGCGTGGCGAAGTCTGCCATGTGTCTGTCACCGATTCGCAAGGCCGCTTGCTGGTCTACAAGGCAATAGATCCCTCCTTCCACAACTGGACGGGACTGGCCATAGCCCTGCGCGGCAACCAGATTTCAGACTTTCCCCTCTGCAACAAGAGTTTCAATCTCTCTTATTGCGGGCATGACCTGTGAGGTTTTGACATGCTGCGCATTATCAAGGAACGCATTCACCAGAAGTACCATACTCTGGACTATCCCCGTAAGCAGCCCACGCTGTCACCCCGTTTTATGGGCAGGCCCAGCCTCACGCCCGTTGACTGCGGCGACTGCCGCGCCTGCTACGCTGCCTGCCCCACAGGGGCCTTGCTGCCCATTGAAGGCGCGCCGCACAGCACGCCCACACTGGACATGGGACGCTGCACCTTTTGCGGAGCCTGCCGCGCCGCCTGCCCCAAGCAGGCTATAGCTTTCACGGGTGAGCACCGCATGGCTGCCTTCAAGCGTGAAGACTTGCTGGTAGTTCCGGGGCAGCCTGCGCCACATGAGACCACACCAACCGTGCCCGGCGAATTTTCCATCTTCCGGCGCTCGCTCAAGCTTCGCCAGATCAGTGCTGCGGGTTGCGCAGCCTGTGAGGCCGACTGCAATGTGCTCGGCACCCTTGTTTACGACCTGCCGAAATTTGGCATTGATTTTGTCGCCTCGCCGCGCCATGCCGACGGCGTTGTGGTGACCGGGCCTGTTTCTGAAAATATGCGTTTGGCCGTCCTAGATACCTACAATGCCATGCCCGAACCGCGTCTGGTGGTAGCGGTAGGCGCCTGCGCCATATCGGGCGGGCTTTTCCGCGACGGAGCACAGTGCAATAACGGCATTACGGATATTTTGGCCGTAGATCTTTTTGTGCCGGGCTGCCCGCCTAATCCCTGGACCATACTTGACGGTTTGCTGGCACTGAAAAAGTAACAGCCCGCCGCAAAAAACAGGCGGATCACCTCAAAGAGCATGATCCGCCTTATAGAGAATTTCAAAGTCAAAATGCTCAGGTGGCTGCAAGAGCAGACACCCGCCGTGGAGGCGCAAGCGCAGCGTCAACCCTTGCGGCGCGGGACTCTTCGCTGAAAACACCCCACCAAGACGGCATATCCTGTTTCAACCTTTTGCAGGAATTTTCCTGCCCTGAAACGGGATTTTCCAGGAAGCGACCCTGGTCGAAAAAGCACTTCCTACGCTGCTGCAAGGCCAAAACATTCCAGAGCTAATTAACGCAGACGAACTTTGCGGATACAGCCTTCAAAGTGCCCAAGGCGTTCACTGCGGCGCTTGCCACACCATACCTTGCCCTACTTCCCGTCGCCCAATTTTGCCAGCAGGGTTTTGCGGTTGATGCCCAAGCGGCGCGCGGCTTCACTTTTATTGCCGCCGACCTGTTCAAGGGTATCCTGCACGGCCAGACGTTCAATTTCATCCAGCGTCATGTTGGCAAAATCCAGCCGTGACGGACGCGGGCTTTCTTCTTCGGCTTCGGCAATGGTGGGCGGCAATTCACGCTCGCTGATATATTCGCCCACCAGCAGCACAACGGCCCGTTCCACGGCATTTTCCAGCTCGCGCACGTTGCCGGGCCAGGTATGTTTGACAAGGCGGTCCATAGCCGCAGGGGTGAACCCCTTGACCATCTTGCCGTTGCGCTCTGCAAAAATCTTCATGAAATGCATAGCCAGCAGGGGAATATCTTCGTGCCGCTCGCGCAGGGGCGGCAGCTGCAAGGAAACCACATTGAGCCGATAGTAAAGGTCCTGCCGAAAACGTCCCTCTTCTACCTCAAGAGCCAGATCCTTGTTTGTAGCCGCCAAAATGCGCACGTCTACCTTGAGCGTCTGGTCGCCGCCCACACGTTGCAGCTCACGCTCCTGAATGACGCGCAGCAGTTTGACCTGCATAGACAGGGGAATTTCGCCAATTTCATCCAGAAATATGGTGCCCTTGTTGGCCGCCAAAAAACGCCCTTCACGCCGCTTTTCCGCTCCGGTAAAGGCTCCTTTTTCGTGACCAAACAGTTCGGATTCCAGCAGGGTTTCCGAAAGAGCGGCACAGTTTACCGCCACATACGGCCCCTTGCCCCTGTTGCTGTTGGCATGGATGAGCTTGGCGATGACCTCTTTGCCCGTGCCGGACTCGCCAGTGATGAGCACAGTAGCTTCGGAAGGCGCAATGGCTGAAACCAGACCAAGCACCTGACGCATGGCCGGGCTCTGACCAATGACATTGCGGGAATCAACATTCGCAGCCAGCTCATGCCGCAAGGCGCGCACTTCATCCCGCAGGTTGGCGTGATCCAGCGAACGCTTCAGGGCCAGCTTGAGAGCGTCAAAGGCCAAAGGTTTAGTAAGGTAATCGTAAGCGCCAGCCTTGAGGGCTTCTACCGCGTTGGCCACGTCGGAGTACGCAGTCATAATCAAGACCGGGATAGCCGGATTGTAGCTCTTGATGGCGCGTGTGGCCTCGATACCGCTCATGCCGCCCATGCGCACGTCCATAAGGATGAGGTCAAAGGGGCTTTCCTGACACAAGGCCACGGCTTCTTCGCCGTTATCTACAGTGACGAGATCATAGCCCCACTCTTCAAGCAGGGCGCGCAACATTTCGCGGTGGTTGTGGTCGTCGTCCACCACCAGCAGTTTAACAGCCGAAGTTGCACTCATGAAGGTATTCCTCAATAGTCTTGGTTTATATCAAATGACGCCGGGCCCTTGGCCCGGTGCCCCGAATTTAAAGCAGAGCAAGCTTGAGAAGGTGCATTCGCAAACTTCAAAACACATTCACCACGGCATTTAAGCCCACAAATAAGCAGCCGGACTGGCTTCATCCGAATCTTTTGGAGCAACGGCTGAAGCTGCGCTCACTCAATGGCCAGTTTTTTTAATGTGAGTATACCCTACTTCTGATGCAGGCCCGCCGGGATCGCTTCATCCTTGCCGCGCACCGGAAGCACAAGAATAAATTCAGTGCCTTGTCCCGGTGATGAATTCACGCTGACGCTTCCGCCGTGGCCTTCAACGATCTGATAAACAATAGCAAGGCCAAGGCCAGTGCCCGAAGGCTTGGTGGTAAAATACGGCGTAAAAATGGCCGCCTGAATATCCCGCGGAATTCCGGGGCCATTGTCGCCCACAGTGATGCTGAAAGTTTGCCCGTCCGGCGACAGCCGTGCACCCACACGCAGCCGCCCGCCTTCGCCCATAGCCTGTACGGCGTTGAGAAAAAGATTGAGCAGGGCCTGGGTAAGGCGCTCGGTATTGACACGCACCGGGGGTAAACCGGAAGGCACTTCAAGGCTGACCTGTATATTTCTGGCGCTCACGTCTGCCTCGGCCAGACGCAGGGCACGGCTGATGACCTCGGCAAGGTCGGCATCCGCCGTATTGATGGCTCCCGGCCTGGCGAATTCCAGCAGTTCGGAAACCACACGGTCCAGTCTGTCGACTTCGTCAATCATGCGTTGTGCGGCTTCCTCTTCACGGCCACCCGGCATCATGCGCTTGGCGATGTACAGAGCCACGCCCTTGATGGTGCTCAGGGGATTACGCACCTCGTGCGCCACACCAGCAGCCAGATGCCCCAAGGCTGACAGGCGGTCATTGCGCTGCGCATCTGCCTGCAGACGCTTGACCTCGGTAATGTCACGCAGAATGAACACATTACCCAGAAAAACCCCGTCCTGATTGCTTATGGAGGCTGCGCTGAGGCTAATGACAACGCCCGTGCGCCCGGTGGTGAGCACGCATTCACGTTCAAGCACCTTGCGTCCTCCGGCAAGTTCAGCCACAAGGGCTGTCCAGTCCAGACCGGGCAGCCCTGTCAACGGAGCGTGCACAGCCGTAACACGGTCGAGTTCGAACATGCCGAGGGCTATATCATTGACCATGGCCACTCTGCCTGACGGATCGCTGGTCAAAAGCCCCAGCGGCAGATTGGCCATTACCTCCGAGGCCATCGCCCGCGAGTCGCGCAGCATGCGGCGCGAGCGCCGGTAGTTATGCGCCCAAAACAGGGACACAAAGCCAGCCAGCCCCAAGGCGGCCACCAGTAGGGCCGATATGATGTTGTACCGCAAATCGGCTGCCAGGGCCGCCTCAAAGGGTTTAAGATCAAGGCCGACCACAACGACGCCCTGTTGTTGCCTGGGTTGCCCCGGCTGCAGAGGGGCAGGCCTCCATACGCTGGCTCCCCCTGCGACTTCAGCGCCGCCTCCCGGTCTGACACCAGGCGGAAAACCGCCCATGCCGCCATACATATTTTCACCCATTGGCTGTGCCTGCTCCGAGGGGTCCATTCTTCTGGGCGACATGGGCCCGTGCGGCATATCTGTTCCCATCATCCCCCGGTTTCGGCCCATATGCTGTCCGTGCCCACGCATGGGCATGGGCATGGGAATGGGACGGTCGTCTTCCAGAGGCACAAAAGCCCGGTAAACCTCAAAAACTTTTCTGTCCCCCCACTGACGCAAACGCCACGCGGGCTTTTCCGTCACCTGCACTCCGGTAGGCATAATGAGTGCCAGAGCCTTTTCACCTTGCTGCACCTGCGCGCTGGTTCCGCTGCCGCCAGAGCCTCCTTGCCCCGGTATAAGCGCGTCGACACCGGCCCTGTTTCTTTCGCGAATGCGCAAGGGCACGCTGTATGCCTGTATTTCTCCTGCATTGTCGGCCACAGCCATAAAAACAATGCCGGGCTGTTTGGCTGTTTCTGTCAGCAGTGACTGCAAGCCGTCCGGGGTGCCCAGGGGCGTGCACAGGCCAGTGCGGGCGCCAGCCTCCAGAGCCCATATAAGGGCCTCGGCCCGGTCCATGAGGTTCTGTATCATATAGGTTTTGCCGCGCTGGTTGCTGCGCACGGCCAGGGCTGAAATGGCCAGACCAAGAATGATCGCCATGCCCACAACCATCCAGGGAGAAAGCCCCAAATGCAGGGCTCTTAATCCTCTGGCGGAAAATACTCTCGAAAATCTGCTTTTCATGGGCCGTCCTTACGAAGTGGGATGACTGTATTATGTATTTTTTACCCAGAGGGTCAAGCCCGATGGTAAAAATAGGACACAGGAAATGCAACCTGGGTAAAAAACGGACAAATTACGTTTTCCAACATAACGCCCTCATAGTGTCATATAAAAATAAAACCTTATATAACATTAATTTATAAAAAATGAACAACTTTGGCACGCGCTTTGCCTTATAGGGGGCAAGAGAGCGCGAAAACGCGCAAACAGGTGACAGCGCCACCCAGCCCGGATGCAGGGCGCGCCCGACCTCACCGGGAGGATATATGCATACTTGCAATTTTATGGATTTCTTCGGATTCGGATGGGGCGGCGGTTGGATAGGAATGCTTATTGCGGTCGCGGTACTGGCTCTGGCTATTTACTTTGTATGCCGACTTTTCAGCCGCAAACCCTGTAACTTTGACCGCCGGGATACACTGAACATTTTGAAACACCGCCTTGCTTCCGGCGAAATAACGCAGGAAGAATACGAAAAGCTCAAAAACGTGATCTGACCCTCCTGACAACTGGAAATGGTCAAGACCACCTAACATATAGATAGAACAAAGGAGACTGTAATGAAAACCTCTACCCTCAAGCCTTCCCTGCTTATTGCATCCCTGGCCTTTGTGTTCGCCCTGGCCCTCACCGCTCTGCCCGCCCAGGCCCAAAATGCCGCAAGCACCGGAACTGCCTCTCCCTGGTGCGGCAACGGCAACGGCAACGGTGGTAATGGCTCCCACGGCCCCCACGGACCCCACGGCGGAAATCACATGGGCTGGTAAGCCCCGGCTGCAGACGCCCTGCAAAACCAAGGACAACACATGAGACGCCTTAAAAAAGTTCTTGGCAGATACACACAACAGCGGCGTCACTGTCCGGCTGCAGCGGCCTTAGGGGGTCGGGCTGGCAAGGCAGAAACGGCATATACGGCCCCCGATATTACCCACTTGCAGACACAGTAACGACGCCTGATGGCGGCAACGCCCTCAACGCAAACAAAAAAACTTCGGCCTCTGCCGAAACCCATAAAGGACATCACCATGAAAAGATCCAAACTTGCTTCCACCTCCGCGGCCCTCGCCCTTGTAGCCCTGCTCGGCACCGCTGGCATCGCCAGCGCCCAGGATCAAGCCCCCATGGGACCGATGGGCGGCCAGATGGGTTCCCAGATGGGCCCCCACATGGGACCGCACATGAATATGACCACTGAGCAGATGAACGCCATGCAGGCTATCCATCAGGAATTTGGCCCCAAGATGCAGCCTCTGTTCCAGCAGAAGTATGGCAAACAGGCTGAAATCAATGCCCTTCTTTATCAGGGTGTGAAGGCAGACGACCCCAAAATCCTGAGCCTGCAGAAAGACGTGAAGGACGTGGACAACAAGCTGTATCAGCTTGACAGCGCCATGCGCAAGCAGATGCAGGACAAGGGCGTGCCCTTTATGGGTGGTCACGGCATGGGCCGCGGCATGATGGGTGGTATGGGCGGCATGGACTGCCCCGGCATGGGCGGCAAGGGCATGATGGGCGGCAAGGGCCACGGCGGCCACGGTGGCCCCGGCATACACGGTAACGGCCAGCACATGAACGGCATGATGGACCAGACCACAACCAGTGCGCCCGCTGACGCCAAGAAGAACTAACTTTTCCAGCCCAAGCAAAAAAAGGGCGGCTGTAAAAACAGCCGCCCTCCCAAACAGACCAAGCCAAACCGGACCAGCCATAATTTGCCTGCACTGGCCCGGAATAACAAACCCATAGCAATCCTGAGAAGGCCACTCTCAGAAGAAAAGTTCCCTGAAAGGCTCCGCCAGAACATACCAGCCCACCAATGACTGGCGGAGCCCATTCAAACATGAAGACCCTGACACGCAAGAATTGACACGCAAATCCCTTCACACTCCACTCCCACAAACCAAAAAAGCCGTGAACCCCTGATGTTCACGGCTTTTTTGCATTGCGATGCCAAGGAAAAGCTAGACGTTATAGTCCCCGCGGTTGAATTTGAACTTTTCTGTGGTGGCAAGCACCTCCAGATTGTTCACCAGGGTATCCAGGCCGGGATTTTGCCCGCGCAAGCCCGCAGTGTTTTCCTTCAGTGAGGCAACCTGGCCGTCAATGCCCTGCAAAAGGGCATATGCTTGGCGCAGGGAACCATTATTGCCGGCACTACCCAGAGTGCTGACGTAAGAATCCCACATATCCAATGTGCCGGAAGCCTGATTGAAGGCATCCTGCAGCACATCCTCAGTGGGATTTGTTTCGTCAGCTTCACCGGTTGCGCCCAGCAGCATCTGGCTTATCATGGACGCTTGGGAAGCCTGGGCCGTCTGCATGCTGCCAACAGAGGGCGTGCCCTCGGCAGTAGAAGACGCCCCAACGCCGCCAAACCCCAATTGTTCGGCCAAGGCGGCTTCAAAGCCTGCTCCCTGACCGCCCGGCTTGCGGACTGTGCCGGAGGACTGCTCCTGCTGGCGAAGCAGGGCTTCCAATTGCTCATTATTGATCTTCATGTCGCCTCCAGGGTTGGCGTTCCGCATTTGTCGCCATATTGTGCAAAAAGCCTGCCAAGGCCCTATATTACTCAACTGCCTGATTTTATAACCTTGCCGTGCATTTGAAAGGGAAATTTTTTCCCTTGCCCCAAGCATATGCTCTGCAAAAGACCTTGTCTATTGCTGTAAAAAAACCTAGAATTTAACAAAGATTACGAGAAACAGCCTCAACCCCGCCTGCATGGCGGCCAAACTGAACGTAATTCACAGGCTGTACTTTTTTAACCTTATCATCCCACGGGGAACAGGAGCTTGCCATGAAGGAAATCAAAAAGATTCTTTGCGCGGTAGACCTCTCCGAACACAGCAAGGATGTTGCAGAATATGCCGTGCTGCTTGCAAAGGGATTGAACGCAAGCGTCGTGGTTGTATACACCGCACCCTCGCTGAGCCAGTATGTTGGCTTTCATGTGCCGCCCAACACCATTGAGAACTTTGTGGGCGAAATAGTTTCTGGTGCCGAAAAATCAATGGAATCTTTCGTTGCCGAAAATTTTTCCGGCGTAACTGCCACAGGCAAGGTTCTCATCGGGTATGCCGCTGAAGAAATCCTGGCGCATGCCAAGGAAGAATCAGCTGACGTCATTGTTATGGGCACGCATGGCCGCAAGGGCATTGACAGAATCCTCTTCGGCTCCGTTGCTGAAAAGGTGGTCAAAAACGCCGACATGCCCGTACTGACCGTACGTCCTTCCTAGAAACTACATGCCCCTCCCGCCTGCCACGGCGGTGATGTAAGGCATACCTTTTCGCCGGGTAGTATATGACCCATACGCGGAACAGGGTACCCAGGCAAAACAGCAATCAGGGCCGTGTCTCTATACAAAAGAGGCACGGCCCGTAAACAATCCCCTTGTTGCCGAGAGCCCCGTGCCCGGCTGTGGAGAATACATGTCCCAGATCAGCGTACGGCAGGAAATTCTTGCCCTGAAGGCCTATGTTCCCGGTCTGTCCATTGCCGAAATCCAGCAGAAGTACAATCTTGCCCAGGTCATCAAGATGGCCAGCAACGAAAATCCGCTGGGCATGCCGCCTCTGGCGCGCGAAGCCGTGCAGCGCCACGCAGACATGGGCTTCCGGTATCCCCAGGGGGGCAATCCCCGTCTGGTGGAGGCTCTGGCAAAACGCCACGGGCTTGATCCGCGCCGGGTGGTTGTGGGAAACGGCTCCGACGAAATCATAGACCTGCTCATTCGCATTCTGGCCGAACCTGGCGTGCACAATCTGGTATGCTTTGAACCGTGCTTCAGCATCTACCCCATTCAAGGCCGTATCAGCGGTGTTGAAGTGCGCCGTCACCCGCTCAATGCTGATTTTTCTTTTGACTTTGACGGGCTGCTTTCCAAGGTGGACGCCAATACCCGTCTTGTTTTCATCACCACGCCAGACAATCCCACGGGCTACTGCCCGCCCCGTGACGAGGTGGCCCAGCTGGCAGCCAAGCTCGCCCAAATTGCGCCTGCCTGCCTGCTTGTGATTGACGAAGCCTATATGGACTTTGCTGAAAGCGAACCGGACTCTTCACTTCTTGCCAGTGGAGAACTGCCCGAAAATACGGCTTTCATGCGCACTTTTTCCAAAAGCTTCGGCCTGGCTGGCATGCGCGTGGGCTACGGCATATTGCCCCCAAGCCTTGCGGATTACTGCTGGCGCGCCCGTCTGCCTTTCTCTGTCAATATTCTGGCAGAAGAGGCCGCTCTGGCCGCTCTGGAAGACACAACCTTCTACTCCTTCACCATGCAGACTGTGCGGCAGGGCCGGAACGCCCTTACTGTCGGGCTTACTGCTCTGGGCTGCAACGTATGGCCCAGCGCCGCCAACTTTATTCTTTTCAGCCTGCCGGAAAACACGTTGAGCGCGCACGACTGCTTTGAAACCCTGTTGCGCAAGGGCATCATTATCCGCCCCCTCAACAGCTACAACCTGCCCGGGCATCTGCGCGTCAGCATTGGCAATGAGGCGGAAAACAGAACATTTTTGCTGGCTATGGACGAAATTCTTTTGCAGAACCGCCATGCCGAAGCTTCGGCTGCAAACAGAGAATGCAAATGAGCGCCCGCCTGTCAGTTGTAACGCTGGATGGCCCCGCTGGAGTAGGCAAAACCACTCTGGCCCGCCGCATGGCGGAAAGCCTGGGGCTGGCCTATCTGGATACAGGGGCCATGTTCCGCTGCATAGCCCTCAAACTGGGCCCCGGTGCTGAAAAACTGCCGGAAGAAGACCTGCGTGACCGCTGCGCTCAATGGGTTTTCACCCTTGGCGGTATGGGGCAGCAGTCAACCCTGTTCTGCAATGGCGTTGCCGTGCGCGGCGAAGTGCGCACCGAGGAAGTTGGTATGCTGGCAGCCCGGATTGCCACGGTGCCTGCAGTACGCGACATTCTGCGCCAGACACAAAGATCTATCGGCGAAATGTCGCCTCTGGTGGCTGAAGGGCGGGATATGGGCACAGTGGTTTTTCCTGACGCCCGTTTCAAGTTCTTTCTGGATGCAGCTCCTGAAGTGCGCGCCATGCGCCGCTTGCGCGATTTGAAAGAAAGGGGGGAAGCTGCAGAGCTGACAAGCCTTACCGAGCAGATCCGCCAGCGCGACGCGCTGGACCGCAACCGCGCGGTGGCTCCTCTGCGCCCTGCCCCTGACGCCCTTATTGTGGATACATCACAACTTGATATTGAAGGCGTGCTTGGCGTCATGCTGCACCATATCAATGTACACGGCGGGGCTCAAAGCCTGCACGCCTGAGCTCGGCCTATCTTTTTGCCAGACCCTCTGGCCTCAAGACCATGTCATAATGGAGCAGTCTTGCAGTTGCAGGGCTGCTCCTGACGTATAGGGAGCCATTAAGCCCGGACAGGCATCATTAGCGGCAAAACCTGCTGGCATTTCAAGCATAACGGTTCCAGAGCAGATAGTTGCCATTCTGCCTAAAAATGCGGTTTCCGGCGGCGCAGGAAACCTCTGCGCCGCATACTTCCCGGTACCCGCAAGCCACCCCACTTTTCAAACCAATCAGCTCGCGTCTATCTGCGCACCATCTAATGTAGTGAATAAAATTATTGCGCCCCTTCAAGCATGACAGGCGACCAGTAGGCATTGTCGACGTAGGGCGCCGCAGTAATTTTGGTTACCAGACGCTCAAAATATTCTGTGTCTGCTGAACCTGCCGCAAATGTCGCTTCAACCTCCACCTTTCCGTCTGCAAATGGGCGTACGTCAATATCTGTGGCGTCATAGCCCTCTGATCGAAGCAGGCCCTTCAGCATTGATAAAGATTCCCCGGTTTTCTCGCCAAGAATAATCATATGCACCGACACGGCGCTTTCCAGAGCTTTCATCTGTAACGGCGCGCGGTTGATAGCATTGGCTATGGGCCGCAACAGGGTGTTCGCCAGAAGAACGAAAAGCGCGGCCAGGCAAGATTCGCCCAGCAAGTCGGCCCCGGCGCAGGCTCCTATGGCTGCAACCCCCCAAAGTGTAGCGGCAGTGTCCAGCCCGCTCACCCTGCCCTGATCGCGCATAATAATGCCCGCGCCAAGAAATCCCACGCCGGATATGATGTATGAAATGGCCCTGGCTGCTCCATCCGGCCCAGCAATACAGGCCGCAATATCCACAAAAACAGAAGAGCCAATGGCCACAAGCACATTGGTTCTCAAGCCCGCAGTTCTTTGCCTGTACTGGCGCTCAAAACCGACAATGGAACCAAGAATAAAAGCAACCGTTACGCTGAGGCACGAATCAAGAAAAGACTCGAGCTGAAAGCTCTGTATCGCGGCCAAGGTCATTGCTCTCTCCCATACGGTTTGACTGCCTGCTCTATGAACCCGTTTGAGCCCATCAAGGCCGTAGCGTTTTGCCGAAAAGCAGGTTGCACCCGGCAGGGTGCAACCTGTCAGTACTTGTCAATTACGAGTTTCTCATACCCAAGATTGGCAAAGACTATTTTCAAGATACCAGCAAGCCAATAAAGGAAAGAGGTAAACGGGCATCAGAATGCCAAATTGGTGATTCATAGTCGAGGAAAAATGGCACGGCACACCACCTGAAGCGTTATGTACCGTGGTCGCCAATATGCTGTAACGCTGGGCGGGTTTAAAATGATAATGGGATATTTACCGTATGTGAATATCTATAGCAGCTCATAAAAAACACCGCCACCCAGCAATGAGCACAACACGATCTATCGCGCCACGTCTGCGCCAAGATTTTTGCTGTCGGGCTGCTATAAAAAAACTCCGTACTGGCATTTTTTATCTGGTAAACTCAAATGCGATGACATTTTCTCAAGGGGCTTTTCAAAATCTACCGCCCAGGACGGCAAATTCTGCCGCGCATGCCTGCCCTGCCGAAATTTTGGCGTTCCTAGTACGGCGGCCTTTGCCGCCACCCCCTGCACCACCGCGTACGCCCCAAATCAATACTTTGAATTGATTGCATAATTAAAAATTGGCACGCCCAATGCATATTATTGGGCAAGCCAAAGGCGCATACAGCGCCTTGCGCAAACCAGCTTTCGTTGGGGAGAAAAAAATGAGCAATCAACTGGATTACGAAATCAATAAAGAACTGGGCGAGTGCTATCTTTTCATGGGCGACTTTGACAAGGCCGAAGAATATTACCGCAAAGCCGCCAACAGCAACACCCAAAGCGCCGCTCCCTACATGGGTCTGGCAACTGTGGCTGTGCAGCGTTCCGAACTGGACAAGGCCCTGGTGCTCTACCAGAAGGCTGCCGCTGTGGAAGAAACCGACAAGGCCCTGTGCGGCATTGGCCTGGTTCTTATGGAACAGGGTCAGCACGAAAGCGCTTTTGAACATTTTTCCCGCGCGCTGAACAAAAATGCGGAAAATATCGTAGCCCTGAACTGCCTTGTACGCGAAGCTTATCAGCTGGGTTGCGTTGAAAACGTGCTGCCCTACCTGGAAGACACATTGCGCACCGGCACTGAAGCTGAAGCTGTTCGCGTGACCCTGGCCGGATGCCTCATTTACCTTGGCCGCAGCGAAGATGCCCGTCAGCATCTGGAAACCGTGCTTGGCGCCAACCCCGCCAACAACAGCGCCAAAGAACTTTTCGACACGATGGCTGCGTAGTCATGGCCTCCGGGCCAGGCCGCTGCCAAAACATACTCCCCTCCCCACATGATTTTCCGGCCCTTGGCGGGTGCCGGGGCCGGAAAATCTTTCCCCTGGGGAATGGGCGGCACCGTTTGCCTGCTATGGGGCTTTTTGGTTCCAGTTATGGCAACGCAGCCACAGCGAAAAATCCCTGAAAAGTATTTTCAGGGATTTTTGTTTTATTAGCGTCACCTGCATGCCATGCCTTCGGTTTTCATCGCGAAAAAACGATCACCGCTTCAGTGTCGCAAGCAGCACGCACATGCATTTGAATGAAATAAAAAATGGGCCGCATCCTAGAGCATTTCAACTTTGAAATGCTCAGGTGTCTGCGTGAGCAGACGCCCGCCGTGGAGGCGTAAGCGCAGCTTCAGCCGTTGCGACGCAGAAAGTTACGGATGAAGACAGCACTGCTATTTATTTGCGCGATTAAACGCCGTAACGAGCGTGTATTAAACTTTGAAAATATACATTTTCAAAGTTAATCTGCTCTGGGACACAGCCGTGATATTTTTGACCGCCAGTGCTCTGCAACAGCTTGTTGCGCTTTCAAAGCATAAGGTTCAATTGGCGAACCCTGCTCAAAACAGCCTCACCAGCCTAACGGCCCTGGAGCTGAACAATTTTGAAATACATTGTATTTCAAAATTGTCATTCTGCCTCAAAATACGATTTTCGGCAGACCCCACGCCGCGTTGCGGCGCGCAGCGCTTTTGTGCAGCGTTAGAACATTTAAACTTTCCCAAATTAAAATACTCTAAGAATTGCTGTTGAGCGCCTTAACACTGGGTTTAACTTCAAACCGGCATGTGCGGTCCCCAGTGCACCAGCAGTCAACCTCGCGCACCTCAAATTCCGTGCCGGTCTGGGCAAAAAGCACGCCCGCCAGAAAACCCTCGTCATAATGGCAAACCGTGTGTTCCATATCGGGCAGGCCAGAGCAATCCAAATCTTCAGCCACGGTCAACGTAAAGTGAGAAGCTTCATAATTGGCGCTTTCTACCCGCAGAATTCCTATGCCGAAATCCAGCAAGGCTTTCTGCACTGCTGCCACAAAGTCATCAAATCTCTCGCGGCGGCCAACAAATCTTTCGCAAAATTTGCGCCCTGCAAGTTTGCCGCTTTCACGCATGATCTCTTCAGATGCGGCAGTGCCATAGCGTGACTCAACAATATCACGCATGGTGTACTGAAAGAGCCTATACACTTCGATGCGCGCGTTATTGCCAAGATTGGGCCGGCCATCGTGAATATTGCCGACAAAATCCCAACTGAAAGCATATCGCCGGGTCAACATGAAAAACCGCCTTTGCAGAGTTTGTGCCGTGCAGGTTATGTAGCGATCACGTGCAGCAGCAAAATACTATAAGCTGGCGAGATATAAATTTTCAAACAGCTCGTACCTACAAAGCTACGAGCTGTTTTTCGTGCACAGAGCGCATGCCCCTTCGTATATTCACTCAGGCATGCGGCAGTGTGCGCAAGTATACGATCGACTAACGGCTTATGGGCGCCACATCGCCACTGACCTTGAGCATGGTGCCCAGGTGACGCCGGGCCAAAGCCAGTTCGCCTTCAGTAACTTCGGGCATATCCTTGGACCGCACGCCGTTCATGTCATTGCCTTCTTCAACAATGGCCAAGGCGGCAGCCATACGCCCCATAACACAGAAAAAGCGCACCGGGTCCCAGCCTTGCTGCTGCACCCAGGCTGCTGCCTGCGGCGAGTACATGAAATCCGGCTTGCCGTTGGTCAGTGTAGGATGGGCTTCTTCATTGTTGGCCTTGGCCCAGGCACGAAAATGCGGCAGCACGTCAAGAAAACTCAGCAGTTCCTTGTCAGTGACAGGAGGCTGCTTTTCATAGACAGTAGAAGGCTTGGAGGGTTGTTTTTTCCCCTGGCTGGCAGCCGCCAGAGCCTGCCCGGAAAAAAACTCACCGGGCAAACCGGAAGTCAGGGTCAGGCACAGGACGGCCATTCCCGCCAGCAGCGTACGCATGAAAGAGCCCGCTGCCCACGCCTGAAATTTGGTGGTCAGTGATGCCATCGGGCGCGTCTGCGCCCGAACATTCGACAACATATTATTCATTCAGTACCGAACCGCGCTGAATTTCGAGAGTCTGTCCATATTATGGTAAGACTCCACATACCGCAATGTACCCGTTTTACCGCGCAAAACCAAAGAGTGGGTCACTGCGTATTTTGAGCTGTAGCGCACACCGCGCAGAAAATCACCGCCTGAAATACCGGTGGCTGCGAAGAAACAATCATCGCTGCGCACAAGGTCATTAACGGTGAGCACTTCTCGTGCATCAATACCAGCCTCGTTGATGGCTTCCTTTTCCACATAAGACTGAGGATCAAGCCGGGCAAGTATCTGCCCGCCCATGCCCTTGATGGCGCAAGCAGCCAGCACGCCTTCAGGTGTGCCGCCTGTGCCCATCATGATATCCACTTCAGAGCGCGGGTCTACGGCCATAAGGCCGCCAGCCACGTCGCCGTCAGTCTGAAGCTGAATGCGCGCGCCCGCCTGGCGGATTTCACTGATAAGTTTTTCATGCCGGGGCTTATCCAGCACAAAAACCACAAGGTCCTGCACGCTTTTGCCCATAGCTTTGGCCACATTGGCCAGGTTCACCTTGACGGGCGCGTCCAGATCAATGACATCACGCGCCTCGCGGGCCACCACCAGCTTTTGCATATAAAAGCTGGGGCCAGGATTAAACATGCTGTCCTTGGGGGCCACGCCTACCACAGAAATAGCATTGGGGCGGCCATAGGCCAGAAGGCTTGTGCCTTCCACCGGATCCACGGCCACATCAAGGCTGGGGCCTACGCCCATACCAACCTTTTCACCATTAAACAGCATTGGGGCGTTGTCTTTTTCGCCCTCGCCGATGACTACCAGACCGTCAATATGAAGAGTGGCAAAGCTGATACGCATGGCGTCAACGGCAGCGCCGTCTCCGGCCTCCTTGTCACCGCGCCCGAGCCAGCGAGCCGACGCCAGGGCCGCCGCTTCGGTAATACGCACAATATCCAGGGCCAGATTTTTTTCCGGTGCTTCCACCATATCTTCCTCCACTCGTTCTTCGTTATCCAACACACTGCTCTTACCCCAGCGCGCTGCCGTCTTCAAGAAAAAACCCCTTGTTCTCCCAGCTCCAGGCAGGCCGCCACTATCCCGTGACCAATCTGCCCGTTGTAACAACCCCGCGATCTGATGAAATGAGTGGGACCGCCGGCAAGCTTTGAATTGAACATGTTAACCTTGAAAAAAGTTCACATGTTCTGACGCTGCAAGAAAGCGCAACGCGCCGCAACTGGCCAAGCCAACCCCGCCCCATCAGTTTCACTTAAGCAATAAAACATTGGTCCACACGGCATGGTAAAAAACACTTTTTACCCAGCCCTGTAGCCAGAATACACAGCTTCAACAAAAAAACCGCTACAGAAAGCATTATGGCAGGCGGTAACGCCCCGCAACAGGGGCCTGCCACCCGGCGCCAAAAGGCATACGGCTGATAAAAAGTGCCAAAGGTTCCTGCCTGCGTTTGAATTCCGCCATAAAGAGCTTGCTGCGCACCTCAAGCCGCAGGGGAGAAGAATTGTCACCCACAGGCGGCGCCGCCGGGAGCAGCAGATCTTCAAGCACGGGATCAAGCTCATCGTAAGGCGGCAGGCTGTCCTCATCTTTCTGCCCGGGGCGCAGTTCTGCCGAAGGGGCCTTGTCAAAGACCTGCTGCGGAATAATCTGCTCTCCCTTATGCGCATTGTACCAGCGCGCCACAGCGTAGGTCTGGGTTTTGGTCAGATCACCGATGACGGCCAGCGCGCCCACGGTATCGCCATACAGGGTGCTGTACCCCATAGCGGCTTCGCTCTTGTTGCCCGTATTGAGCACAAGCGCCCCGGCGCGGTTGGCCAGAGAAGACAACAGGGTTCCTCGAATACGGGCCTGAAGATTCTCAAACGTGGTATCTCCCGGGCGGGCTTCAAAAAGATCCAGACCGGGAGCAAGAACCTGTGCAAAGGCTGTCATGGCTGGCTCAATGGGCAGGGTTACCGTCGCGACGCCAAGATTTTGCGCCAGACTGAGAGCATCCGCTACCGAACCTTCGCTGCTGTACGGCGAAGGCATCAGCACGCCAGTGACATTTTCCGCGCCAAGGGCCTCCGCAGCCACGCAGCACACCACGGAAGAATCAATACCGCCGGAAAGCCCCACAATAACCTTTTCGGCCCCGCATTTGCGGACAAAATCGCGAGTGCCGAGGGTAAGCGCCCGCCAGCAGTCTTCCTCAACGCTGGCGCACAGGGGTTCTGGAGCCTTGCCGCCCGACGATGCGCCTCCGGGGGCGCTTGGGGCGGTATCCACCACAAGCACGTCTTCTTCAAAGGCTTTTCCCCGTGCCAGCAGTTGGCCCGTGGGATCAAAAACCAGACTTTGCCCGTTATAAACGCGGCTGTCGTTGCCGCCCACAAGGTTTACCGACAAGAGATGCACATGATGCCGCGCAGCCACATGCGAAAGCATGTGCTCGCCCGCCGCCTGCGCCCCCTCACTATAGGGAGCCGCGGCCATGTGGATGAGCGCGTCAACGCCGCGCTGCACCAGTTCCATAAGAGGATTGTGCCCGCTGGCGTAACGGGTTTTCCAAAAAGCTTCTTCTTCGCTGTGGGCGTCTTCACACAAAACCACGCCCATGCGCCAGCCGCCCAGGGTCAGAATGCCGCAGGAGATGCCCTTATCAAAATAACGGCTGTCTTCTGCATCAGGCCCAGAGCCTTGCGCGCCGCTTTGGCCGCCCTGATAAATCTTGCGCGAAGCCACCTGCCATGTTCCCTTGTGTACAAGCACGGCGGCGTTGGAAAGCAGGCCCGAAGCGTACACGCTGGGCACAGGCGCGCCCACCAGCAAGGCAGGCCCGCCCTTGAGGGTTTCTGCCATATGATCGAGCGCCTTGCGGCAGCCTTCGGCAAAGTCTTCGGCGCACAGGTAGTGCCCAGGGGCGACACCGCACAGCGCCAGTTCAGGGGTCACACACAGCTCTGCCCCGGCGGCGGCAGCCTGCTGCACATCTTCAAGAATGTGCTCCATATTTCCGGCTACATCGCCAGTGACGCTATTGCACTGCAAAAGGGCTATTTTCATGCCGCTGCCTCCCCCAAGTTAAAGGTATCCGTGTAATGGCCCGCCGGGTGCGGCCAGAGCATCCACCGCGCGGGTGGTGGCCGGGTCCTCTTCCAGGGGGGGAGCGTGGAAGGGCTTCAGGCGGGCGTCCATAACAAGCGGCACTTCACATGACCAGTGCTTTGCCCGCGTTTGCGCGCGAGCCCCGTACACATCTGTGGCCGGGTCAGACCGGGTGAAGGCCACCCACAGAAAATTATCCATATCCTGCGCGCAAAATGCCGCGTCATCGGCCACGACAACCAGCGGAAAAGCCTCGCGCCCCGGCCAGTGGGCCAAGGCATCCGCAAGAGTTTCCATCGCCGGGTCTGGTTCATTTCTGCCCAGCGTATGTTTGGGGCCACGCAGCACCAGCAGGCCGGGACCAGCCACGCGCGCGTCACCGAAGCCCTCGGGCAGGGGCGGCAAATCCGCAGCCGAACCTGTCAGTTCCAGGCCCAGTTCACGCCGTTTCTCGCCAGCGGCGGCCCATATGAGCTTGGAGCCCTCATTGAGGCCAAGCCCCGTATAGTCCAGGGTATCATTGGTGCTGTGCGTAATGAAATGCAGATCACGCGCGAAGTCAGTGCGTTCAAGCAGATGGCGTAAAAACTGTGGCGCATGGCTGGCGCTGAGGCCGGGGGCATCCTCATGAGCCGCCACAAGAACGTACTTGGCAAGGGCGGTCTGGGTGGTTCCCAGCAGGTGCAGAGCCATAGTCAGCAATTCACGCGGCCTGCGAGCTGCCTCATAAGGGGTGTAGCGCTCGCTGCCCAGGGCAAGCAGCAGAGGATGCACACCAGCTGCGTCCACAGCGTGGACCTCGCGAACGCCCTGAAATACCTGGGGCACCAGAGGACCGGTAAGCTCGTGGATGAAATCGCCGAAAACCGTGTCTTCCTGCGGTGGCCGCCCCACAGCTGTAAAGGGCCACACCGCTCCCTTGCGGTGATACACCGCATCCACCTTGAGCACCGGAAAATCGTGAGTGAGGCTGTAATAGCCCACATGGTCGCCAAAAGGCCCTTCGGGCTTGGGCGAAGGCATAATGTGCCCGCTGATGCAAAAATCCGCTTCGGCCAGTGCGGGCAAAGGCAGGCCTTCGGCCCGTGCCAGCTCCATGCGCCGCCCGCCCAAAAGTCCGGCGAAGCGCAGTTCGCTCAAGCCTTCGGGCAGGGGCATGACTGCGGCCACGGTAAGGCTTGGCGGGCCGCCCACATACACATGCACGGGCAAGGGACGGCCTGCGGCGATGGCATGGGCGTGGTGCACGCCGATACCACGGTGTATCTGGTAGTGCAGGCCCATTTCATCCGGCGTGTATTCATTGCCGCTCTGCTGTACCCGGTACATGCCAAGATTGGAGGAATCCGCTCCAGGTTTGGCGGGGTCTTCGGTGTAAACGAGCGGTAGCGTGATAAACGCGCCGCCATCCATAGGCCAGCAGGTCAACTGCGGCAAGTCCGCAGGCTTGCAACGGCATTCGAGCACAGGCACATTGCCTCCTTCGCCGCCATTGCCGCGCCGCACCTTGGGCAGCATGTGCCAAAGACCCGGCACTGCGGGCAACGCGCGCCAGGGCTTTTTAAGGGCAGCCACAGGATCGGCCTTGGCGTCCAGCACAGCTTGCACCGCTGGCAGGCTGTCTCTGAAAATATAGTGCAGGCGTTCGCGCGTGCCGAAAAGATTGCACAGCATGGGAAAAGACGTGCCCTTGACCCGCGTGAACAGCAGGGCCGGAGCCTTGGCCCTGAAGGCTCGCCGCTGGATGGCCGCCAGCTCCAGATTCGGGTCCACCTCCGCGTCGATGCGCTTCAGGTGGCCGTGCGCTTCCAGATCGGCGAGGCATTCCTGCATGTTGCGGTAGCCCATCAGCAAATCTCCTTTTCCTGTCCGGCGGGTTCAGTTGGTTTACCCGACTCAGCCAACCCGGCTTGTCCGGCCAACGTAGATTGTTCGGCCAGCGTAACTTGGTCGGCAGATTCTGTGCTTTTTTTCCTACAGCCCTGCATACCGGGCAAATGATGGCAAGCCAGAGGCTGCACCGCAGCCACGAAGCGTTGCCCGGACAACGTTTGCCTGAAATGCTCCAGAATTTCCGCATGATCGAAAACCAGCGGTTCCGGCAGGGCGTCCAGGGGATAGAACGCTGCCTGCGCCGCGTCGTCGCCAGCCTGAATGGCGTCGGGGTTGCGCGCCTTGCCTGTAAAAACCACCGTAAGCGTATGCTGGCGCGGGTCACGCTTGGGGCGCGAATACACGCCCAGCAAGCCTGTCAGCTCAACGTCCAGCCCGGTTTCTTCACGCATTTCACGCATGGCTGCGTCTTCGGCCTGCTCGCCTTCGTCAATAAACCCGCCCGGCAGGGCAAACCCTATGGGGGCATGCCTGCGGCGAATTATCACCACGCCCCTGTCCGGCTCATAGATAACCACATCAGCCGTGGGCGCGGGGTTGCGAAAGCAGGAGTAGGGCTTGCCGCAGTGCGGGCAAACAACGTCTTTTTTCATTCCAGCCTCAGGGTTCTTTGCTTTTGGCTAAAGCCGCAGGCAGACGCATACTAAGCCAGCACGGGCCTGGCCGCAAGAGTTAGCAGCCTGCGGGCTTCAGTTCTTGACAAAAAAGTATGGCTGCCATACACACATGCAATGCACGAAAAAGACATGAGAAAAACCTCTGTGGAACTTCGCATTCAGCAGGCAGTTCTGGACGACCACGACGACCCTGACATCCAGCGGCTGCGCAACAACCACATCTGCTTTGCCCTGCTTTCGCTGGTAAACCAGTTTTATACACTGGAACGCCAATGCCGCAATTTCGGTACTGATGTGGAAATTTATCTGGCTGAAATCCAGATGATCATGACCATCCACAATGCCGAAGGCATTCATGTGAACGGGTTGGCCCAAAAACTGGGAATAACCAAGGGCAGCGTATCTGAAATGCTGCGCAAACTTGAGCGCAAGGGGCTTGTGCGCAAGGAAAAAGATCCGCTAAAATTAACTCGGCTCAATGTCTATCTTACCGAAAAAGGCACTATCGCCCACCAGAGCCACATATCTTTTCACCAAAAACTGGACAGTCTCGTTTTTGAAACCGCGGCAGAACACGATCCTGAAACTGTTAAGGTTTTCGCGCAGTTTTTAAATAAAATTCTTGGCCGCCTTACCGCTTTCAGCAAGGCAGATGCGCAGCCTTTAGCAACGTGCGCAGAGCAGCACCACAAGATTGACGCCTGACGACCACCAGAATCCGCCAACAGGCTGTAGGAACGAACATGAGCGGGCACGATATGATCGGCAAAGGCGAAGCCTTCACTGGCCTGAAGTCGGGCAGACGGTACGAACTCATGGCCAGCGTGTTCGGACTGAACAGCGATTTTTACAGCCGCGCCCTTGGCGACCTGCGTCTTGAGGACGGTATGGCCGCTCTGGACATGGGCTGCGGTACGGGCGCACTAAGCTTCGCACTGGCGCAAAAATCTTCGCGCCGCTGCAACATACACGGAGTGGACCTTTCTGAAGACCAGATAGCCTATGCAAACAAGCGCCTTGAGGCTCAGGGCGGCCCGCTGCATTTCAGCACAGCCTCTATGGACGACGCGCTCTTTCCCGATGCGGGGCTGGACCTGATAATGACCTCAATGGCCTTGCACGAAGCCACGCCGCAAGTGCGCCGCGCGGCTCTGGCCAACACCGCGCGCATGCTCAAGCCCGGCGGCAAATTTCTTTTGGTGGACGTGGCAAAACCACTTTTACGGGGATGGGGCCTGCTGCTGCGCCCGGTCATAGCCATGAGGAAAAAGCACCGCGACAACTGCAACAATGTTTACGCGGATATTTGCGAAAATTTGGGGCTGATTAGGACAGAAGACAGCTATATTACCCCCATCGTGCGCAGACAAATTTTTGTGCGGTTTGAACAGACTGCCAGCAGCAGTCCGCACGCTCCTGAGTAGGGGTGTTGAACCCACGCACGCCAGCCTGAACAGCTGTAACAACAAATAGAAAAGCAGAGTAACGTTGAAATGCTCCACACTTCAAAACTATTCTACTAAAAGTATAAATCTCAAAAATATACGCTGTATTACGATACTCAGCATTCGTGCGCAGCGTTTGAGAATTTAATTTTTTTCAAAGCAAATACGCTCTATTCTTCGACAATAAATCCCGCAGCTTCCAAACACTTCTGACTTACTGCTCCGGCGCGGATTATGCGCAGACGCGGGGCGCGATCCCCTACCCCACCGCCCTCATTTGTCAAAGGTTCCACAAGGGTCGAAGGAAGGCCTCCCTGCGGGCGCGGGGTGTCTGCGACCACACAGGGCACTTGCCCCCTGCTTTCCAGCGCTGCCAGCAACTCGGGGGCCAATTTTTCCACTTCGCATACGGGCTGCCCGCCGTTCAGATTGGCGCTGCTTGCCGTAAGCGGGCCGCCTGCCTCACGGGCCAAAGCAGCCGCCACGGGGTGCGACGTCACGCGCACTGCCACCAGCCCATGCTCATTCACAAGGGCTGGGGGCAGCACGGCTTTCGCGGGCAGCAGTACCGTGAGCGGCCCGGGCCAAAAGGCGGCAAGAGCCTTGGGCATGGCCGCAATATCGGCCACGGTCCACACCTGCTCAACGTCTGCCGCCAGCAGCAGCAACGGTTTGTGGACGGGCCGCCGCTTCAACTGGTAGACTAGATCAACGGCCACGGTATCTGTGGCCAGACAACCAAGACCATAAAACGTTTCCGTGGGAAAAATCAGCGTATGACCGCTGCGCAGGCAGGCGACAGCCTCTTGCAGATTCTGGCAGAGCAATTGGAGAGACATGGCAGGTAAACCCTTACGATATATCAGTGTGGGCAAGGTAAAAACACCTTTCTGGAAGGACGCAGCAGCCCACTATCTTACACGCATCAACCGTTGGCGGCCCCTGGAATATACTGAAGTGCGCGACGGCGACGCCGCCCTGCCCCCAGACCAGCGCAACGCCCTTGAAGGACGCCGCATTATTGAAGCCCTGGCTCCGCAGGACGTGGCCCTTGTGCTGGACGAACGCGGGCAGCGGCTAACTTCGCCTGATCTGGCGGCCCTGCTGCAACAGCTGGATCAGCACGCTCGTGGCCGGGCCTGCTTTATCATCGGCGGGGCATGGGGGCTGGACGATTGCGTACGCCAGAAGGCGTTCAAAATGATTCGCCTTTCAGACATGACCCTGCCGCACGAACTGGCCCGTGTTGTGCTGCTGGAGCAGATCTACCGAGCCGAATGCATACTGCGCAAGGTTCCCTATCATCATTGATGCAATGAGGAACGGCAGTTCCTCTGCCCGGCAGCGGATGCAGCCATCCTGAACAAATATTTGAAGCGTGCGTAAGGTGCAGGAATATATAGCATAAAGTTCATGCACCTTACGCACGCGCTTTCTACAGAACTTCGTAAATTCTGGCAAACACGTTGTCGTACACCAGCTTGAAATATGGTGAAAAACGCGGGTTCTGCGGTTCGCCCATAAGCAGTTGCACCATAAGAGAATTGTACAATCCTTCGTCCATCGCCAGTTTTTCGTCGGTCACGCGATTGAAGAAAAAGTTGATATTGCGCCGCTTTGACAAAAATTCCTGCTGCTGTTGCTGCGTGGCGTTGGGATGTGCGTCGAACCACTCCTGCACATAGTTGCGCCGGGTGACTCCGGTTTCTTCAAACACATTAATGGACGACGCATAGATGGCGCTGGTGCTGCCCTCAAGGCGCACTTCGCCCGTGTCCAGCCGATAGGCCAGTTCCTGCGGCACAATGGAAAGCGCCCCGCCCTCACCCGTGTTTGTAACAAAATTCCAGTTGCCGAAGTTGCTTATCCAAAAACCGAGGCGCAGCATTTCAAAGCTTACCACCAAATAAAGCTTGCCCTTGGCCTCAATGAGCGGCGTTTCGTCAGAGCGAAGCTTATCCATAAGCGCCTGGGCCGAATTTCCGTCCAGCCCGTCAAAAACATTGCCCGGCTCGTTGCCGCGCAAAGCCGTATAGCGGATGAGCTGACGCGCAAAGCGGGCATTATCCGTTGCAAACACGGCGGCGGGCAGATAAAGCGACGGCCCGGCGTGCTGCGCGCCGTCAGCAATGGTGGCGCGGTGTGAAAAATAGTGGGCAGCATAGCCCCAGTCCCACCACAGCCAGAGCATGGAATCCTGGGGCGTCATGGTACGCGCCCGCGTGAGCGCCTCGGCGTGGCGGCGGTTAATCATGGGCCCCTGCGACATGGCGGGGATCATTTCCACAAAGGGAACCACCATCAGCGCTGTAAGCACTGCTGAGGTCAGCAGCCCGGCAACCGCCCCGCGCAAACTGGTACGCAGCAGGCGCTGCAATACCCAGTACAGGGGCAAAGCCAACCCCACGGCAACCACAGGCGCGCCAAACATGACCATACGCCCGCCGAGCTTGGTGCTCAAAATCCCCAGCGCCGCCAGCGGCAGCAAGAAGAGCGCTCCAGGCCGCCGCACTATCACCACAAAAAAGCCCACAAGGCCCAGAATGGCGGCTTCCATCCAGGGATGGAAATACGGGAACAGGGCTGCGAAGCTCAAATCCTGCACTTCGATAACGGACTGGTTCACCGAGGGGTACATGAGCGCCGCCCCTCCACCCGTGCTTTTAACGTCGCCCGCATGCTTCAGGTAGGCATTGACGTGATTCATGAGCGTGGCGAGAATTTCACCGCGCACCAAGAGGCCCGCCACGCCAACCCACAGCAGCGCCAGAACCCACGGGCGGCACAGAAAACGCCGCGCTTTCAGTCCCGGTCTGGTGCCTGCCAGCAACAGCAGCAAGCTGAAAATCAACCCTATGGGCCCGGTCAGGGTTGGCAGGGCATAAGCGAGACTGCCCAAAAGCAACAACGCCCGCCGCCCGCGCGGAGCCATGATAAGGCTCATAAAAGCCAGTAAAAGCACATTGTAGCGAATAAGATAGGGAAAAACCGAATGCCATTCCTGCGTCCACCACGAAATGACGCCGGAACAGCCCAAAAGCACCACCCACTGCCAACGCAGGGGATTGCCCAGATGTTCGGCCTGCCGCAGCCGCCCGGCCAGCACGGCATCGGGCACGCCACGGCTGAACAGCCGCCGGGCCGTCATAATGCCCGAACCAATGGCAAGACGGCGCAAAACCATCTGCGGCAGCAGCATGTAACGCATGGCCCAGCTTGCAGGGGCCAATGTCATAAGCAGCGGAAAAAACAGGGTAACAAGGTCGGTGTCATAGTAGCCGAGTAACGTACGGGCCAGAAAGCCCGGCGCAAGCGATGTGAGCAGCCCGGCGGCCACGCCCGCCTCCATGCTGCCCAAGGCCCATACCCAGGCGAACACAATAAGGGCCACAAGGCTTGCCAGCACCGCCGGAAACCAAAAAGCCACCGCAGCGGGATATGTGCCCAGCGCATCAGCCATCCAGCGAAGCATTTCCGCCATCGGATGCCCCACCGCCAGACCAATTCCCTCGGCCCCTGCTACCCAGTGGTAGGCATCATGCGTGGCCAGAAGCCACTGGCTGCCCAGGCGAAATTCAGGATTTTGCCAGCTGGGCCACTCCAGCATGCGCAGGGCGAAAGCCAGCACAAGCGTCACCACGCCCCAGAAAAATCCTCGCAACCAGTATCCGGCCACATCCGGCCCGGGGGGGAAGCCCAGATGCGTGGCACGCGGCAGGGCCCACGGATGCCCCAGGCCCTGTGCGTGCGTGAGCCGGACGCCCTCCACACTGCCCGCGCCGTTCACGGCATCAGAAGTGGCATGGAGGGTTTTAGGGCTTTCAGATTCTTGGTCCATGCCAGTAAAGGAACTGTTCTCCGTGCTTTCAGCCGGAACAGTTGTTGCGTGGGCATGGTCAGGGGCAGTGCTCTGCTGGGGCATGCTATGCTCCGTCTTCGTGGTGTCCGGTGCTGAATTTCTTGAGATCGCTTTCGGGCATATCAGGCGTGAGCGCCCAGAACCAACGTGCATTGCCCGCAACAACATAGCTGTGCTGCCCGGCCAGACGCCAGGGCGCAGGCAGTTTCTCCGGCGCGGGTTCAAGAGCCAGAATCACAAGAAGCCCCGCACGGCGCAAACGGGGCAGGGTCAGGTCCAGCAGCTGCCGCCAGGGCATGAAGGCCCGGCTTACTATGCAGTCGGCAGGATAGTATTGGCCGTGAAAAAAATGTTCCACCGGGCCACGAAAAACATGCGTGGAGGGCAAATTTGTTTGCGAAAGCACGCTGGAAAGAAAGAGCGCCCGTTTTTCGCGCACTTCAACCATATAGTACGCGCCCTTGCGCCACAACATCCGCAAGGGTATGCCCGGAAGGCCCGCGCCTGCGCCAAGGTCCCAGGTCAGCGGCGCATCGGGCATGGGCAGACTGTCCAGAAAGGACGCCAGATGAAAACTGTCTGCCACAAGGCGGCTGAGTATATCCTGCCAGGAGTGCGGCCCCACAAGATTCATAGCCTTGTTCCACTGGCAGAGCATTTCAAGATATACCCCCAGAGGCTCAATGGCTTCCTGGGGTACGTCCGCACCAGTGGCCGCTGCCAACCGGGCCAGTTCTTTTCTGTCTACCACTTTTCGCTGCATGATCTTGTGCTGCTCCTGTACTGTTTGCCGCCCGGCGTTTTACGATCGTGCCGGGTGCATACTCATAGCCCCGCCGACCGGGACTTGCAAGCCCCGCGCCGATAACGTAAAAAAGAGGGCTTGCGGTTACGCCGCGCCTTTTTTGACCACATGCGGGCCGCCTACCGCGCCCTTGGAGGATACCTTTCGATGTCACAAGCCGTTCTGCTCTTTCCCGGTCAGGGATCACAGGAAGCAGGCATGGGCCGCGATCTGGCCGAAGCCTCAGCCGATGCAATGAATCTCTGGAAACAGGCCGAGCGGGCCAGCAGCCTGCCCCTGCGCGAAATTTACTGGGAAGGCGACGATGCCGCCATGAGCGACACCCGTGCGCTGCAACCGGCTCTTACCGTGGTGAATCTTAACCTCTGGAGCGCCGTGGCTGGCCGCACAAAACCTCTGGCCGCCGCCGGACACAGCTTGGGTGAATTCAGCGCACTGGCCGCCGCCGGGGTGCTCTCGCCCCAAAGCGTGCTGGAACTGACCAGCCTGCGCGGACGCCTTATGGCCGAAGCCGATCCCGAAAGCAAGGGGGCCATGGCCGCCCTGCTCAAGCTGGACCTTGCCCAGGTGGAAAAAATTGTGGCCGATACGGCAGCCGAATGCGGCGAGCTGGTTATCGTTGCCAACTACAACACGCCGGGGCAGCTTGTTATCAGCGGAACCAAGGCCGCCGTGGCCTTGGCCTGCCAGAAAGCCAAGGAAGTAAAGGGCCGGGGCATCGAGCTCAAGGTCAGCGGCGCTTTTCACAGCCCTATGATGGCTGAAGCCAGCAAAGAACTGGCCCCGCAACTGCGCAAGGCCACCTGGAACAAGCCCAAATTCCCCGTCTACTGCAATGCCCACGGCAAGGCTGTTCATGAAGGCGAAAGCGCCCTTGAAAGCCTGCTGGCCCAGATGACGTCATCTGTGCAGTGGATCGACACCATGCGCAATCAGTATGATGCTGGCGCCCGCCGCTGGCTGGAACTGGGCCCCAAGGCGCTGCTCGGCAAGATGGTTTCTCCCTGCCTGGCAGACCGCGCCGAAGCGGACCAGTTGACTGTGGAACTGGTCAATAACGCCGAAAGTGCTGGAACTTTTGCGGGCTAGCCCCGCTGCTGAAAGTCTGCCCGCTTTGCGTGTGTGAAAAAACATGTGCGACTGCGGCAGGCAGGCAAATCCCTGCAGCAGCAAAACGGCCGGAATAGACGCATGGTTGCTACGCCCGCAAGGGTAATCAGGCGATCCCTGACTGGCATTTGAAGTTTTGATAGTGAAATGGTCCGGCCAATGCGCCGGACCAGGCTGACGGAAAAGGACTGAGCGTCCTTTTCCACCGTGGCAACCCGAATCAGAAGAACCTGTATACGTAAAGGATGCGAAAGCACTATGCGCGCCATTGAAACCCTGCGCACGGCCCTGGCGGCCATTATTGAGGAAGAAGGCCTGGCATGGCCCGTCAAGACTGTTATTGAGCCGCCCCGCGACCCCCGCCACGGAGACCTTTCGGTCAATTCGGCCATGCTGCTGGCCAAGGAAGCCAAAACCAATCCCCGTGAACTTGCGCAAAAGTTTGCCCAAAAGCTGCAAGAGCGCTGCCCCGATGTGGAAAAGGCAGAGGCCGCTGGCCCCGGCTTTTGCAATGTAACGTTCAGTCAAGCCTTCTGGCGTGAAACCGTTGCTGATATTGAAAGCGCAGGCCAAAGCTACGGCGAAAGCAAAGAACCCGGGCGCAAGGTGCTTATCGAATATGTTTCGGCCAACCCCACCGGCCCCCTGCATGTGGGACACGGGCGCGGCGCGGCCGTGGGCGACAGCCTGACCCGCCTGCTGCGCAAGGCCGGGCACCATGTGCACACAGAATACTACATCAACGACGCTGGCCGTCAGATGCGCCTGCTGGGCCTTTCTGTATGGCTGCGGGCGCTGGAACTGGCTGGCCGCCCTGTGGAATGGCCTGAAGATTACTACAAGGGCGACTATATTATTGATATTGCCAGGGAAATGCTTGAAGCCAACCCCGGCCTGCCCGATATGCCTGCCGCTGAAGGCGAAGACATGTGCTACGATAAAGCCATGAATGACATCCTCAACGGCATCAAGGACGACCTGCGTGACTTTCGTGTGGAGCACTTGCGCTGGTTTTCAGAAAAAACTCTTGTGGAAAACGGCGCCGTGGACGCTGCCTTTGCAGCGCTTGGCAAATCCGGCTATACCTATGACAAGGACAATGCCTTCTGGTTTGCCACCGAGCAGTTGGGCGACGACAAAAACCGCGTGCTCAAAAAATCCGACGGCACGCTGACCTACTTTGCTTCTGATATCGCCTATCACCACGACAAATTCGAGCGTGGTTTCGACTGGCTTATCGACATATGGGGCGCAGACCACCACGGCTACATTCCTCGCATGCGCGCGGCCATCACGGCCATGGGCAAGGATCAGAGCAGTTTTGACGTGGTCCTCATCCAGCTTGTGAACCTGCTGCGCGAAGGCCAGCCTGTGAGCATGTCCACCAGGGCAGGCACCTTTGAAACCCTTTCCGACGTTATCAAGGAAGTGGGTACAGACGCGGCGCGCTTCATGTTTCTTTCACGCAAGAGCGACAGCCCGCTGGACTTTGACCTGGAGCTTGCCAAACAGCGCAGCATGGACAACCCGGTCTATTACGTGCAGTACGCCCATGCGCGGATTTGCGCAGTGCTGCGCCGGGCAGCCGAACGCGGATTCGACCTTCCCGTCAAGACGGACGCCGCCCTGCTGGCGTCGCTGGACACCTCCGAGGACATGGCCCTGCTGCGCAAAGTCGCCGGCTTTGAAGACATGCTGGGTTCTGCCGCGCAATCACTGGGCGTGCACCACGTGAGCCATTATCTGACGGAACTGGCCGGGCTTCTGCACAGCTACTACGCCAAACATCAGGTTCTGCTGGCCGACGACGCGCCGCGTACCCTGGCCCGCCTGGCCCTGTTGCGGTCAGTGGGACAGGTCGTGCGCAACGGTCTGGACGTGCTGGGCGTCAGCGCGCCGGAAAGCATGTAACAACCAACGTATTTATATTTATATGATGCCGGGCGGGGCATGGGGATTTCCCCAGCCCGCCCGGCATGCCGCAGAAAGAAAGTAAACAAGGATCAGGAATGCCCCCACCGTTACGCAGACCCAGACAAAAAACCGCCGCCAGCCCCGCTGCAAGCGACAAACGGCGATTCACCCTTCGGCTGTCAGCCCCTATGGCCACCGTGCTGGGCGTTGTGCTCATGGCAGCTGTAGGCTGGTCTTTTTTTATGGGCTTTATGGTAGGGCGCGGTCAAAACCCGGAGCAGCGGGTGGAACAAATGACCGGGCTGCAACGGGACAAACAGACGCAACAAGCCCCACAGGGCGGCCCTGACACCCAGAACCCGCCCAGCGCAACACCGCCAGCAGCAACTGACCTGGCCGCCACAGCCCAGAACGGGCAAGGGGCGCAAGGCGCTGACGCCAATACGGCAGGCGCACAAACGGCGGCAGGCCCTGAAGCATCAGCCGCTCCATCTGGCCCGGAAGCTGCGGGCGCAGCAGACGAATCAGCGTATCCCTTTGAGCGGCCCAGCGGCAGCAGCTTGGCAGCCTGGGGCATAAAGCAGCCGCAGGCTGGAGCTCAGGCAGGCGGACAGGCCAGTGGGCAGGCAGCCCAAAAGCCAGCCAGTGCACAGGCTGCGGCGCAAGCCCAAAAACCAACGGCTCCGCAAGCCCCCATGTTTGATTTTGTGTATCAGGTCGCAGCTTTCAAAAATGTTGATGATGCCGACAGGCTGCGCAAAAAACTTGAAGAGCGCGGTATACGTTCACGGCTGCAAAAAAGCGGCAAAGTACAACTGGTCATGGTCAGCCTGCGCGGCACCGAAGTTGACGCAGCCAACCTGCGCGAAGAACTTGGACGTATGAAACTGGGCGCGCCCATGCAAAAGTCCAAAAAAGCGGTTGCTGGCAAAGGCCGCAGCACTGGCCGCTAAGGAGCCCTGATGACGCAGTCTCTATCCTTCACAGGCTTTTTACGCCTTATCGGCGGCCCCTGCTTGCGCGGCATTGAAGCCCTGGGCGGCACGGCCATCTTCATGTTCGATGGGCTGGCCCAGATATTTGCCAGCAGAAAAATCTTTCCGCGCACCATACAGCAGCTTTATATCATTGGTTCCAAATCGTTTTTTCTCATCATGCTCATTGGTGTTTTTTGCGGTATGGTGCTGGGGCTGCAAGGCTACTACTCACTCGTGCAGTTCGGCTCTGTGGGCATGCTGGGCTCTGCCGTGTCCCTGACACTCATACGCGAACTTGGCCCGGTGCTTACGGCCATCATGCTTACAGGCCGCGCAGGGTCTTCAATGACGGCGGAAATAGGCGTGATGCGCATCACCGACCAGATCGACGCTCTGGACGTGATGGACATCAACTCAATGGGCTATCTTGTCAGCCCGCGCCTTGTGGCCTCGCTTATCGCCTTTCCCCTGCTTACGGCGGTTTTTGACGTTATCGGCATCATTGGCGGCTATCTCACAGGCGTGCTCATGCTCGGCATCAACGGAGGCGCGTATTTCTACCGCATTGCCAGCTCCGTCACCATGACAGACGTGGCCGGGGGCTTTATCAAGGCCGTGGTTTTCGGGCTGCTGGTCACCACAATATGCTGCCGCCAGGGGTACTACACCAACAAAAGGCGCGACAGCGTGGGCCCCGAAGCCGTGGGTAACGCCACCACCTCGGCAGTGGTTATCTCCTGCGTGCTGATATTGGCGGCAGACTACGTTATCACGTCTTTCCTGCTGTAATATGCCTAACATCAATACCAAGGGTAACGTTACGGTTCTGGGCATAGATCCGGGTTCGCAGCGCACTGGCTGGGGCGTGGTGCGCGAAGTTTCAGGCGTACTGCAACTGGTGGACTGCGGCGTGGTGCGCACGGCATCGGCAGGCAAAGAATTTTCTGACCGCCTGGCCAAAATCTATCACGAACTTTCAGCCATATTGATTCGCCTCAAGCCGGAAGAAGCCGCCATAGAGCAGGTATTTACCGCCAAAAATGCGGCAAGCGCCCTCAAACTTGGGCAGGCCAGAGGCGTGGCCGTGGCAGCCTGCGCCGCTCAAGGCCTTTCGATAAGCGACTATGAACCCACACTGGTGAAAAAATCTCTGGTGGGTACAGGGCGGGCTGAAAAAGAACAGGTTTCCTTTATGGTGCAACGCCTGCTCAACGTCAAAAACGCCGACTGGGCGCTCGACACTTCAGACGCCCTGGCTGTGGCCATCTGCCACCTCACCATGCGGCGCTTTGCCGCCCTTGCGGGCAAGTAGCCAATTCTTATTTGTTAACACTGCCTGCTTCAGAATCCCGCCTGTCAGCAGCCTGATTTGCAAAAAACACCTCGCGCACAGGGTAGGCCCTAGGCAACTGCAACCCTGCGCTACCGAAAATTCATTTGCTGTTGTTGCAATGCTGGTAAAACAGCGTTGTGAAACAGCTTCCATCGCAAGTCCTGCGCCGCGCCATCAGCAGCAACCTCTGAGCATAACAGCATTGAAAAAGGGCCTTGCGGCCCTTTTTCAATGCTGCGCGCAGGCGCAGACAATCAACTTGCAAACAAATTATTCAACCACAACGGCTTTTTTCACGATGACATTTCCCATCGGCACGTCGTCATAGTAGCCCTTTTTGCCAGTGGTAACGGCAGCAATCTTGTCCACCACTTCCTGGCCCTTGATCACCTTGCCAAAAACCGCATAGCCCCAACCCTGGGGAGTCTGGCTTTTGAAATCCAGAAAATCGTTGTCCTTGGTGTTGATGAAGAACTGGGCGGTGGCCGAATGCGGTTCGCCAGTACGGGCCATGGCTATGGTGTACTTTTTGTTCTTGAGGCCGTTATCCGCCTCGTTACGGATGGCGGCGCGGGTTTCCTTCTGCTTCATATCAGCGGTGAAGCCGCCGCCCTGAACCATGAAATTCTTGATAACGCGGTGAAATACCGTGCCGTCGTAAAAGCCAGATTTGACGTACTGAACAAAGTTGGCTGTGCTGATAGGTGCTTTGCGGGCGTCCAGACGCACAATGATCTCGCCATAGTTGGTCTCAAGCTTCACAGCCGGGTCAGGGGTAGCGGCGTTAGCCGAAGAAGTCCCAAGCCCCGCGGCCATAAGGGGAGCCGCCATCAGGCAAAGAGCCAGAGCAAAAGCGCGAAACATGACGCCGGAACGGAAAAATTTCATATGTAACTCCTTACGTTGCTTCGGTATGAATACCAGACTCCAGTCCGGCATTCGTAAAGGCTATCACGGCAATCCCCGGCCATCAAGATACTGCCAAATAGCGGCGCTGTGCCCTGCCGCAATACAGTGTAACACAAATGTCACACACTGCCCCACGCGGCCCCAAACGCTGCCCTTTCGTTTTTCTGATGTATGCGCGTTCAGGATTACTGGCAATAGCGGAGGGGTGGGCACTTGCTAAACCGGGCTTGTGTCATATAGTATATGAAAGAAGACAGGATATACGGCTTGTCCGGCATACAGAAGGACAAAACCTCATGGCAGTGCCATGCGGCGGTTCTGAAAGGTGTACCGGAGCCGGTCAGGCTTCAACAGTTTTTCGGAGGATCTAATGTCGAATACCCGCAGTGTCGCGCAAAGCGGCGTCAATAGCGTTGCTTCCCTTTACATGCGCCAGGTTTACCAGTGGATGACCGTGGGCCTTGGCGTCACCACCCTTGTGGCCTGGTTTGTCGCAAGCACGCCCGCCGTGCAGCAGGTCATTTTTGGCAATTCGCTGATCATGATCGGCCTTATCGTGGCCCAGTTCGGCTTGGTTATTGCCATTTCAGCAGCCGTGCACAAAATGTCCGGCAGCACGGCCACTGGTCTGTTCTTGCTGTATTCGGCGCTGACCGGGGCTACACTGTCGTCCATTTTTGTTATCTACCCCATCGCGTCCATCACCAACGCCTTTCTGGTCACCACAGGCACCTTCCTGGCCATGACCGTGTACGGCACCGTGACCAAGCGCGACCTGACGGCTATGGGCAGCTTTTTGTTCATGGGCCTCATCGGCATTGTTATCGCGATGGTGGTTAATATCTTCCTGCAAAGCGCCATGATGGACTTCATCGTGAGCTGCCTTGGAGTGCTTATTTTTACGGGCCTTACCGCCTATGACACGCAGAAGCTGCGCCAGTTCGGCGAAAGCGCCCCTCTGGACGATGCTACGGCCCTGCGCCGTGGCGCTATCCTGGGTGCGCTGACCCTGTACCTGGACTTTATCAATCTTTTCCTCATGATGCTGCGCCTTTTCGGCGGCAATCGCGACTGATAGCCGCAACTTGGGCACAGCCTGAGAGCAAGTACGCAATGGGGGCGAAAGGTCTGGCCTTTTGCCCCTTTTTCGCGCCTTGCAGAGTGAATTAATTTTATGAAAAAACAGAAGAAACTTCGCGGTAGCACCAGTGCTGCCGCAAGCACTAATGGCTTTCCTTCTCATAACGAACTGCTGCAAACACTTGCCGCCCAGAACCGCCCTATGCGTCTGGACGGCCTTTTGCGCGTTATGGGCCTTGCCCGCCGGGACAGAAAGCAACTGGAAGCAACCCTTGAAGACCTTGAACAGCAAGGCCGCACCCTGCGCTTGCGCGGGGGTCTGTGGACGCGCCCGGAAAGTCTGAAAAGCATCACCGGGCGCTTTAGCGCCCTGCGTGAAGGTGCGGGCTTTGTAACACCTATGCGCCTTGCCAGCGATGAAGATCCCGGCGACTCACGCTGGCAGTTTTCTGGCGACAAGGACATTTACATCCCCGCTGCCCTGAGCGGCGGCGCATGGCACAAGGATATGGTGCGTGTGGCCCTTGCGCCCGGCGCGCAGCGTGGCCCTTCGCCAGAAGGCCGCGTCATTGAAGTGCTTGAGCGCGGCCTCAAGGAAGTGCCCGCACACGTCATAAGCCGCCACGGCAACAGCATCTTCTGCCGCCCGGCAGACAGCCGCCTGCCTGCCGACTTCAATGTGGAGCTGCCCGAGGGCACGCCGGCCCCGGCTCAGGGAACCCTTGTGCTGCTGGCTCCCATAAAATCTCTGGCCTCCGACCTGTGGAGCGCCCGCCTTTTGGGCGACTACGGGCGTGAAGACGATGTGGCTGTCCAGGAAGAACTGGTCAAGCTCAACCATGAGGTGCCACGCGACTTCCCCGCCGGCGTTCTGGCCGAGGCCGAAGCCCTGCCCGGCGAACCGGAAGAAGCCGACTTCAAGGGGCGGCAGGACGTGCGCCATCTGGCGCTCGTTACCATTGACGGCGCAGACGCTCGAGACTTTGACGACGCCATCCATGTGGAAGAGCAGCCCGGGGGCAAGGGCTGGGTTTTGCGTGTGGCCATTGCCGACGTAAGCCATTATGTGCGCCCGCGCGGACGTGGCTGCCCCGGCGCGCTCGACGCCGAGGCCCTTTCACGCGGCAACTCGTGGTATTTTCCCCGTTCTGTGGAGCCAATGCTGCCCGAAGTGTTGTCCAACGGACTGTGCAGCCTGCGCCCGCACGTGAACAGGCTGGCCGTGCTGGCCGAAATTCCTTTTACCGCCACGGGCAAACCGGGCAAGCCGCGCTTTTCGCAGGCAGTCATGCGTTCTGCGGCGCGTCTGACCTACGATCAGGTCAAGGCATGCCTGCTGGACAAAGATGCAGCGGCCCTCGCCGACCTGAGAGCGCAGGAACGCGGCGAAGAAGTGCTGGCCATGCTGGACAAGGCTTTTGCGCTTTACGCCGTTTTGCGCGATGTGCGCCGCCAGCGCGGCACGCTGGACTTTGATCTGCCCGAAGCGGAATGCAAGCTGGACGACCTTGGCCGCGTTGCATGGCTTGGGCACCGCCAGCGCCACGACGCCCATCGCCTTATTGAGGAATTCATGATTGCGGCCAACGAGGCCGTGGCCCGTCATCTGCGCGATGCGGAAATCCCCTTTCTCTACCGCGTGCATCCCGAGCCAGATCCCGAAAGGCTGGAAACCCTTTTTGACACGCTGGAAGCCGTTGGGTTTGAAAACCTGCCGCCCCGTCCAACAGCGGCCTCAATGCAGGGCGTGCTGGTCTCTGTTCAGGGCACGCCGCAGGAGTTTCTGGTCAACCGCCTCTGCCTGCGGGCCATGCCCCAGGCACGCTATATGCCCTTCAACGAGGGCCACTTTGGTCTGGCTTCCGTGGCCTACTGCCATTTTACCTCGCCCATCCGCCGCTATGCCGACCTTTTGACCCACAGGGCACTTAAAATGTCTTTGGGGCTGGATGCCGGACCATTGCCTGCTGGTGAAAAACTCCTGCGCATCGGCGATCAGCTGAACCGGCGCGAGCGAGCGGCTATGGCCTGCGAACGCGAGATGGACCGCCGCCTTGGCTGCCTTGCCCTGCTGCCTCGCGTGGGCGAGCATTTCAGCGGCATTGTGGCAGGCGTTATGGACTTTGGTGTTTTTGTGGAACTGACCGACATGCCTGTGGAAGGCATGGTTCGTGTGGAAGATCTGGGTGACGACTGGTACGACTTTGACGCCCGCACAATGAGTCTTGTGGGGCAGCATTCAGGCATCATCTGGCGCATGGGCCAAAAACTGGACGTCGCCCTGGCCGAAGTGAATCTGGGCCGCCTCGAAATCCGCCTCATGCCGCTGGAACTGCCCAAGGGAATCGGCAGCCGCGGCCCGCGCGGAGCGCGTGGCAAAGGTTCACCTACCAGCCGCGCTGCTGCAGGCCGCAAGGGTTCGTCCTCTGGCTGGAAGCTGGTTTCACCCGGCGACGGAGAAAGCCGTGGTAAAAACGGTAAATCAGGCAAGCCCGCCAGAAACGGTAAAAAGAACGGCGCAGACAAATCAGCCCAACCCGGAAGACCGTCGGCCCGCAAAGGCAAAAATGGTCAGGGCGGCAAAAATACCACGGGCGCACCCGGAAAATCCGGCAGGCCCGGCAAAAAATCAGCAGGAAAGCGCGGCTGATGGGTCTACTGTCTGCAAAGCAGCGTATGGGTGCGGCGGCCCTTATTCTGGCCGCCAGCACCATTATTTCGCGTCTTATGGGCCTTGTGCGCGACAAGGTCATCTCGTGGCAATTCGGCGCCGGGGGAGAGGCGGACATGTACTTTGCCGCCTTTGTGGTGCCAGACATCATCAATTACATGCTGGCTGGCGGCTTTATGTCCATCACCATCATCCCCCTGCTGTCACGCCGCTTTCAGGAGGATGAGGACGACGCCTGGAGCTTTTTTTCCTGCGTGTTCTGCTGGATGGCTACGGCTTCCATTGCGCTGACATTCGTAGGCATGCTGGCCGCCGAACCTTTGGCCCGCCTGATAGCCCCCGGCTTTACGCCGGAGCAGTGGCTGCGGCTCGCCTTTTTCATGCGTATTGTGCTGCCTGCGCAAATTTTCTTTCTCTGCGGGGCTTGTATAACGGCCCTGCTTTTTCTGCGGCGGCAGTTCCGCGTACCCGCGCTTGCTCCTATCATCTATAACGGCGGCATCATTCTTGGCGGCCTTGCCTTGCCCTGGCTGGCCGGGCTGGCCCCGGTGCAGAGTATCCTGTCTCCGGCCCTGCTCAAGCACCTTGAGGGCATGACGGGCTATTGCGCGGGCGTTACCGTTGGAGCCGCCATCGGCACCTTTGTTCTGCCGCTTATGGTTGCCATGCAGGACGGCATGCGCCTGCGCCCCGTGTGGCGGCACCCCCTTATGGGAAAATTTCTTGTCACTGCCCTTCCCCTCATGCTGGGCCAGACCATCATGATGCTGGATGAGCAGTTTTTGCGAGTCTTCGGGTCGCTGGTGGGCGATGGAGCCGTAAGCCTGCTCAACTACGCGCGGCGCATCACGCAAGTACCTGTGGGCCTTATGGGGCAAGCCGCCGCCGTGGCATCCTATCCTTTCCTGGTCAAACTGCTGACCGAAGGCGACAGAGAGGGGTTTGACCGTACCCTGCGCACGGCGTTGCGGGCAAGCCTGGGGCTTATCATCCCCTGCGCTCTGGCCATGACGGCCTGCGCCGGGCCTATTCTTGGTGTCATTTTTCAGGGCGGCCGCTTTGGCCCTGCCGAAACCCTGGCCGCCACGCCCCTGACACAAATCATGCTGGCCGCCACGCCCTTCTGGATTATCTATATGGTGCTGGTGCGGGCCTACTACGCTCACGGCGACACCATTACCCCGGCTGTCACAGGTACAATCATGACTGCGGTTTGCCTGCCCATCTACTATTACTGGGCTGTGCCGCACGGAGCATGGGCCATTGCCGCCCTTTCGGGCCTGAGCGTGAGCCTTTACGTGCTGTGGCTTATGGCTCTATGGGCACGTCGGCAGGGCAAAGGCGCTTTTACGGGCCTGCGTGACCTCACCTTGCGCGCCCTTGCCTGCTCGCTGCCCGGCGCTGCCGCCGCGTGGTGGTTGAGCGCCTACACCCTCAACCAGGCGGCAGATCTTGGCCTGCACGCCCTGTGGGCGGCCCTGCTGGCTCTTGCCCTGGGCGGCTGCGCCTTTTTGCTGCTTTTTTTGCCTTTATGCCTGTGGCTGGCTCCGGCCATTATGGAGCCTGTATTGCGAAGATTACGGCGTGTATAAGACAGCTCGTCTCCTAAAGACTCTACGGCTGAGAATTGAAGAGATAGCAGAGCCCATAGCCAAGGCAATAAAACCCGCAGAGCTGGTGCACAGGCAATTTCAAATAGTGAAGTTACCCGAATCCGCCTTGTCTGCACCCAGTGCCATTTTTTCAAAGATATTCCATGTACATATGACGAGCCCCCACTTGGTGGGGGCTCGTCATATGCGTAAAAAAATACGCATATTTTCTGGGGGGATGCCTTTAAATAATTTACGCACGGGCGAGGAAAAGGGCCTTTTTTGTGAAAGGAGCGTACTCTTACAGTACATGACCGAAAGAAAAAAGGGCCTTTTGGCGCGGTCATTTGGACAAAGGAATTATTAAATAACCGCTATGCTCTCTTGCTCAAAACCTGCAATCTGCCCGCCACGGCCTCACCGTAGCGCATGCGCCACCACCAGCGGCGCGCACGCAAGCGGGTGCGGTCAAGGCACAGGTAAACCACAGGCGTGGTATAAAGCGTCAGAATCTGGCTCACCAGAAGACCGCCCACAATGGTCACGCCGAGGGGCTGGCGAATTTCCGCTCCGTCGCCCTGGCCCAGCGCCAGAGGCACAGCGCCAAGAATAGCGGCTGCCGTGGTCATCATGATTGGCCGAAAACGCAGCAGGCATGCCTCATAAATAGCTTTATCCGGCGGCAGATTACGGCTGCGCGAAGCCTCAAGGGCAAAGTCGATCATCATGATGGCGTTCTTTTTGACGATACCGCAAAGCAGCAGCACGCCGATAAGCGCGATAACGCTGAACTCCATCTTGAAAAGCATAAGCGCCAGCAAGGCTCCACCCCCGGCGGAAGGCAATGTGGACAAAATGGTCAGGGGATGGATGAGGCTTTCGTACAAAATTCCCAAAACAATATACAGCGCAGCCAGGGCAGCCAGAATTAAAATTACCTGATTGCCAGCCGCATCACTGAACATTTTGGCGGTGCCCTGAAAACTGCCCACAATGGTTGAAGGCATGCCGATTTTAACCCGCGCTTCGTCAATGGCCGCCTGCGCCTGAGAAAGCGCCGCCCCCGGCGCCAGATTAAAGGATACGGTCACAGCGGCGAACTGCCCCTGGTGCGAAACTGAAAGCGGCGCAAAGGATGGGGCAACGGTGGCGACGCTCAAAAGAGGAACAAGCCCCTCCTTGCCGGACAGATACACCTTTTCCAGCGCTTCTTCGCTTTGCAGCCAGTTCTGCCCGTATTCGAGCACCACACGGTACTGGTTCTTGTCGCGGTAAATGGTGGATACCTGGCTTTGCCCAAAGGCATTGCCAAGGGCCGCATCCACATCCTTCATGCTCAATCCATGCCGCGCCAGAACATCGCGGTTGACCGTAACCGTTGTTTGCAAGCCGCGCTCTTCAATATCACTGTCCACGTCCTTGAAGAGAGGCAAGGACGAAAGCTCCTGCTGCATGCGGCGGCCCCAGGTGCGCAGGTCGTCCAGATTATCGGCCTGAAGAGTATACTGGTACTGCGAGCGCGAACCGCGCCCGCCCATCATGATGTCCTGCGCAGGTTGCAAAAAAATCTGCAAACCAGGTTCGCCTGAAAGCTTGCCGCGCAGCCTGCCTATAACGGCCTGAGAGCCCACTTTGCGTTCTTCGAGGGGCTTGAGGGCGATAAAAACCCCGCCGCCGCCGCGTCCGCCTGAAATATGCGCAGAAACCTGCTGCACCGCCGGGTCTGCCCGGATAACTTCCACAAGCTTGGCCAGCTTGGTCTGCATGGCCTGAAAGGACGCGCTCTGGTCAGCGCGGATGCCGCCCATAATGACGCCCGTGTCTTGCTCAGGAAAAAATCCTTTGGGTACGACGACATACATCCACACGTTGGCCGCCACCACAAGTAGCAGGGTGAACATTGTCAGACGCGGATGCCGCAGCACCACAGGCAGACTTTTGGCATATCCCGTCTGCATGCCTGAAAGCACCCGGCCCCACGCATCGCCTATCCTTGCGAAAAACCTGCGTACAGCGCCGCAAAGCCCGCCAGCACACAACCTGCGTGCCTGCGCCGCAGCCTTGGCTTCGTGCTCGCTCTGGTTCATTGGCCGCAAAAGCTTGGCGCACATCATAGGTGTGGTCGTGAGCGAAACCACCATTGAAACAAGCACCGCCGTGGTAAGCACCACGGAAAATTCGCGAAACAGCCGTCCCACCACGCCGCCCATAAAAAGAATAGGGGCGAACACTGCCACAAGAGAAATGGAAATGGATACTACGGTAAAGCCCACCTCTCGCGCGCCGCGCAATGCGGCTCGCAGGGGGCTTTCGCCAAGCTCCAGACGGCGAACGATGTTCTCAAGCACCACGATGGCGTCGTCCACCACAAAGCCCGTTGATACGGTGAGCGCCATAAGGGAAAGGTTGTCCAGGCTATAGCCGCAGAGATACATGACCCCAAAGGTGGCAATAAGTGACACCGGGGCAGCCACCGCCGGAATGCTGGTGGCGCGCCCGTTGCGCAAAAAAAGAAAAGTCACCAGCACCACAAGGGCCATAGCCAGTACCAGACTTTTCTCCACCTCATGCAGCGAGGCGCGAATGGTCATCGAGCGGTCCATGCGCAGCTCCAGATCCGCGCTCTCCGGCAGCCACGAACGCAACTGGGGCAGCATTTCCTTCACTCTGTCCACAGTCTCGATAATATTGGCTCCTGGCGAGCGAAACACGATCAGCAGCACTGCGGGTTTGCCGTTGGAAACAGCCATGTTGCGCACGTCCTGCGAACTGTCCACCACATCCGCCACGTCTGCGAGGCGAATGACCCTGCCGCCGCTGCGGCCCACTATAAGCGGTTTATAGTCTTCGGCCTTGTGCAACTGATCGTTGGCGCCCACCAGCCAGTAGTTCTGGTCGCTTTCAATCTGCCCCTTGGGCAGATAGGCATTGGCTGAGGCAAGCGCCTTGCGCACATCGGCCATGCTCAAACCTGCCCGGCTGAGCGCGTCGGGTATGACCTGAACCCGCACTGCGGGCAGTGCGCCGCCGCCCACAGTGACTTCACCAACACCAGCCAGCTGGGATATTTTTTGCGCCAGCACCGATGACGCCGCGTCGTACAGCTGCGAACGTGTCAGCACATCCGAGGTGATAGACAGGATCATGATGGGCGCGCCCGCCGGATTAACCTTGCGGTAGGAAGGGTTGGACGGCATGGTCGGCAGCGTGGACCGCGCCGCATTGATGGCCGACTGCACGTCGCGGGCAGCGCCGTCAATATTGCGGTCAAGGTCAAACTGCAAAATGATCTGGGTGGAGCCAAGGCTGCTGTTTGACGTCATTTCCGTCACACCAGCAATGCGCCCCAAGGCGCGTTCCAGCGGCGTAGCCACTGTGGCGGCCATAGTTTCCGCACCTGCGCCGGGCAAGCTTGCCCGCACCATCACAACGGGAAAATCCGTTTCCGGCAGAGGGGCCACGGGCAAAAGCCCAAAGGCCACAATACCCGCCAGGGTTATGGCTATGGTCAAAAGAGCTGTGGCCACGGGCCGCCGGATAAAGGGAGCGGAAATATTCAGGGGCAGTACAAGGGGGCCGAGCCGATGCCCAGGCTCCGCTTTTTTGCGCACGCGGGCTTTATCCTCCGGCCTGCCGCCTGCTCCGTCTTCAGGGGGGCGGTTCATGACCTGCCCTCTTGGGGCCGCGTGGATGCGCTGGGCCCATCAAATACACTGGACACCGAAGATGTGGGCGCAGCGGTATCTTCATTGTCACTTTCCGGTGCCGCATCCTGATCAGATGCGCCCTTGCCACGCACACGGCGGCTCAGGCGGTCGAACCACAGATAGATCACCGGAGTGGTGAACAGCGTCAGCACCTGACTGACAATAAGACCACCTACCATTGTCACACCCAGAGGACGCCGCAGTTCAGCGCCCATACCCCAGCCCACCATAAGCGGTAACGCGCCAAGCAGGGCCGCCATTGTTGTCATAAGGATGGGCCGCAAACGCAGCAAACAGGCCTGCCGGATGGCGGCCAACGGTTTTTTGCCCTCATTGCGTTCAGCATCAAGGGCGAAGTCTATCATCATGATGGCATTTTTTTTGACTATGCCGATAAGCAGAATAATGCCGATAATGCCCACCACGCCCAGTTCCATCCCGCCCAGCATAAGCGCCAGCAAGGCCCCTACCCCGGCTGAAGGCAGGGTGGAAAGAATGGTCACAGGGTGGATATAGCTTTCGTACAATACGCCCAGCACAATATACATGGTCACAATGGCTGCCAGAATAAGCCAGACCTGATTGTTGGTGGACGCCATGAAGGCCTGCGTGGCCCCCTGAAATTGAATGCGTAACGAATCCGGCAGTTGCAACTGTTCAAACGTGGCGTTGACCGCCTTTACGGCTGCGCCCAGTGAAGAATCCTGCGCCACGTTGAAAGATATGGTGGCTACAGGAAACTGCCCCTGACGCGCGATGGAAAGCTGCGTTGCGCGTTCCTCCACCGTGGCGATGCTCGTCAGCGGCACAGGTTTGCCGTCGCCGCCCTTGACGTAGATATTTTCAATATCCTGCGGTCCCTGGCGGTAGTGCGGGGCCACCTCGAGCACAACCTTGTACTGGTTGGTCTGGGTAAAAATGGTGGATATGAGCCGCTGGCCCAGGGCATCATACAAGGCGTTGTCGATGTCCGCCATGCTGATGCCAAGCCTTCCGGCGGCGTCCCGGTTGATATTGAGCCAGGCCATACGGCCAGGATTCTGGTAGTCGCTGGTCACAAGCTCCAGCTGGGGCTGCTGGCGCAGGGCATCTATCATGCGCCGCACCCAGGTATCCAGCTGCGCCCTGTCCAGAGCTTCCACAGTGAGCTGATACTGACTGCGCGACACGCGGTCTTCAATGGTCAGATCCTGCACGGGTTGCAGATAAAGCGTCATGCCAGGCAACGCCGCGGCTTTTTCCATAATACGACGGGCAATGGCAGGGGCCCGGGCGTCGCGGTCTTCCAGAGGGCGCAGTTCAATACTCAGGCGCGAAGTGGCCATAGTCTGATTAATGCCGTCCACCCCCACAAAAAAGACCACGCTTTCCACTGCCGGGTCTTCAAGAATCACCTGAGAAAGTTCGCGCTGCCGCGTGGCCATAGCCTGAAAAGAGGTATCCTGCGGAGCTTCGGCCATGCCCTGAATGACGCCCGTATCCTGCACGGGAAAAAATCCTTTGGGTACAAGAATATACAGCAGCACGGTCAGCACCAGGGTGCCCACGGCAACAGACAGAGTAAATTTTTGATGGCTCAGTACCCAGTCCAGCTTGGCTTCATACCACTGGAGCAGGCGCGTAAAAAAACGGCCTTCGCTTTTCTGGGTTGCATGGCGCTCCGGGCGCAGCATAACGGCGCAGAGCATGGGCGTAAGCGTCAATGATATGGCCGCAGAAATAAGAATGGTCACGGCCAGTGTGACGGCAAACTCCCTGAACAGCCGCCCCACCACATCACCCATAAAGAGCAGGGGGATAAGCACGGCCACCAGAGAAATGGTCAGGGATATGATGGTAAAACCAATCTGCCCTGCGCCTGTCAGCGCCGCCTGTAGAGGACGCATGCCCTGCTCCAGATAGCGGGAAATATTTTCAATGACCACAATGGCGTCGTCCACCACAAAACCTGTGGCGATAACAAGGGCCATGAGGGTGAGGTTGTTGAGCGAATAGCCCGCAAGATACATGACGCCCAGCGACCCCACGAGAGAGAGGGGCACGGCCAGTGCGGGAATTATGGTGGCCTGCGCATTGCGCAAAAAAAGCCAGATAACCCAGATAACAAGGGCCACGGCCAGCAGCAATTCAAGCTGCACGTCGTGTACGGTGGCGCGGATGGTGGTGGTTCGGTCCGTCACCACTCGCACTTCCACATTGCCCGGCAGAGTCTGTTGCAACACGGGCAAAAGCCGTGTCACGCTGTCGGCCACGCCAATGACGTTGGCTCCTGGCTGACGCTGCACGGAAAGCACGATGGCCGGACGAAAACTCATCGTATCGCCAGCTACATAGGCTGCCAGACGTGCGTTTTCAGCCCCTTCCACCACATCGGCCACATCCTGAAGGCGCAGGGGCGCGCCGTCCTTATAGCCAATGATGGCATTTGCATATTCTTCCGCCGAAGTGAGCTGATCGTTGGCGTCAATGGTGCTGGCGCGTTCCTGCCCGTCAAAGCTGCCCTTGGCGTCGTTAACGTTGGTTTGGGCAATGGCCGTGCGCACGTCAGCCAGGGTAAGCCCCGCGTTGGCCAAGGCTCTGGGGTTCATCTGCACGCGCACGGCGGGGCGCTGCCCGCCGGAAAGCGTTACCAGCCCCACACCCGGCAGCTGCGAAATTTTCTGGGCCATGCGTGTGTCCACCAGATCCTCAAGCCGGGTCAGCGGCATGGCGTCACTGGTGACAGCAAGGGTTATAACCGGGGGATCAGCGGGGTTGACCTTGTTGTACAGAGGCGGCGAGGGCAGGTCGGAGGGCAGCAGGTTATCAGCCGCATTGATGGCGGCCTGCACTTCCTGCTCCGCCACGTCCAAGGCCATTGACAAATCAAACTGCAAGGTAATGACCGAAGCCCCTGCAGAAGAAAGCGAACTCATCTGCACAAGGCCCGACATGGTGCCGAACTGGCGCTCCAGCGGAGCCGTCACCACCGAGGCGATCACGTCGGGTGAAGCGCCGGGATACAGCGTCTGCACCTGAATGGTGGGATAGTCTATCTGCGGCAAGGCTGCCACCGGAAGGTACCGGTAGCCCAGAAGTCCAGACAGCAGCAGGGCCACCATAAGCAGGGATGTGGCGATGGGGCGAAGAATAAAAATGCGTGAAAGATTCATGGCGGCTTTGTCCTGTAAGGCTGAAGCGGCAAGCCGCTTCTTTACGGAGCGTGTCTGGCTTCAGGCGGCGGCGTGCCCCCGGTGGACGGCGGTTGCCCTTGCCCGTTACCGCCAGCTCCGGCTGGCATGGCCGCCCCCGCCGTTCCCGCAGTCCCCGCCAATTCAGCAGATTTGGCGGTCCCTGTGCTTCCGGCTGCGGCAGCGCTTCCGGCAAGCCCGGCGGCGCTTGAGCCTGACTCGGCAGTTGCGTTCACAGATTCCGCCCTGGGCGTTTCCACTGTGGCGGCAACACGCACGGCAGTGCCGTCGCGCAGGCGGTCCAGACCGTCCACTACCACCCTTGTGCCAGCTTCAAGGCCTTTATCTATAACAGTCAGACCACCAGAACTGACGCCGGGCGTGACCAGACACAACTGTGCCTCATCCTGCCCATTTTCGCCCTGGCGAACCACATAAACATAAGACCCGCGCGTGCCCAGCTGCACGGCTGAAGCAGGCACTGTGACAGCCCCCGGCAAAATACGCACGAGCAACCGCGCGTTGACAAACTGATTGGGGTAAAGCGCGCCATCCTCGTTGGCAAAGCTGGCTTTGAGGCGCACGGTGCCCGTGGCGCTGTCTATCTGGTTGTCCAGCGAAAGAAGGTGTCCCACTGCAAGAAGGCGCTTCTGCTCCCTGTCCCACGCCTGCACCACCAGAGGGGGCGAACCGGGCAAAGATTCACTATGGCGCAGGGCCTGCACCACCAGCGGCACCTGGCTTTCGGGCAAGGTGAAAATGACGTCACATGGGCTGATTTCAGTAATACGCACAAGGCCGTTGGTGTCCGACGCCTTGATCATATTGCCCTCATCCACATTACGCAGGCCGAGCCGGCCACTGATAGGAGCGGTGATGCGGCTGTATTCCAGTTGCAGACGGGCCGAATCCACGGCGGCCTGATCAGCCCCGACGGTACCTTCATACTGCTTCACCAGCGCACGCTGCGTTTCATACTGCTGGGCCGCTATGTAGTTGCCCTGCGAAAGTTTGGCGTAACGCTCGAGATCTTTACGGGCGTTTCCGAGCTGGGCCTTGTCTTTGGCAAGGTTGCCCAAAGCCTGATCCAGGCTGGCCTGAAAAGGACGCGGATCAATCTCTGCCAGCAGGTCTCCGGCTTTCACACGCTGCCCCTCGGCAAAATGCAGGCGCTGCAGCTGACCGTCTACCCGGCTGGTTACAAGCACATCGCCAGAAGGCAATACAGTGCCGAGACCGTTAAGAAAATGCGGCACATCCTGAGCCAGAGCCGTGGCCACGCGCACTGGCGGAACATCCATGCTCATGCCGGGCCGTCCGCTTCCCTTGCCCAGCAGCTTCCAGCCCACCACAATAGCCAGCAGAACCAGAACCACCGCCACAAGTTTGCGGCGGTTCGAAAATATACTGGAAACAGGTCTAAATTGAGAACCTGACATTACACGTCTTCTCCTTGCGCTGCCGGGGGAAAAATGAGGCGAAAAACCGTTGTCTCTTCCGCTCCGGTATAGGCGGAGGGCAGCAGTTCAAGCTGCCAGCCAAGACGTTCGCAGGCTCGTTGCGCAAGGGAAAGCCCCAGCCCGTTGCCTGCGCCGTCCCGTCCGGCACTGAAATCAGTTTTATTATCGCGGCGCACTCCGCGCGCAAAAATATCAATATCGCGCGGGGCCCGCCCTTTGTTGCCTACCAGCAATTTGCCAGATTCCAGCATCACAAAGGCGCGGTCATTTTCCGTATACTTGCAGGCATTGTCCAGCAAATTTTTGAAAATGATTGTCGCCAGTTCCCTCTGAGTGCGCGCGGGCGCGTGAACAGGCATGGATGTCATCAGCGTCACAACAGGCCGCGTGAAAGCGTATGGCGCGGTGGATGGCCTTGGGGATGTCTTCCCGGATGCCTCAACGGTTACTTCTCGCAATGCCTCCACCGCTGGGGCAAAGGCTGAGGATTCGATGTTTTCCTGCGCAGGCGAAGCGTCGTTGCTCAGGATACGCGCCGTCATTTCCGACAGGCAGAGGGGCGCGTCAGCAGTATCGGGGGTACCAGTGGCATCAGGAATATCAGGGGCATCGGGGGTATCAGATCCCCCGGCTATTTTTGCATGGCGCACCAGCCCCTCGCGTTCCATTTCGCTAATAATATCCCGTAAAAGTACGGCACAGTCCAGAACCTGAAACAGTATTTCATCAGGGCGGCGGGCCAGCAGCAAAAGGGTACGCACCGTGTCGCTCATGCGGGATGTCGTGCGCAAAAGGCGGTTGACCACAGGCGCAAGTTCCTCGCCTTGAGGCAGGGTTTCCAGCCGCAGTTCCAATACTTCAAGCCCGCCTTGCATAACCGTCAACGGGGTGCGCAATTCGTGGCTCACATCGCCCGTAAAATGGCTTTCGCGCTGCACAAAACGCCAAAGGGCTTCTTCACGGGCGGCGATGGCGCGGGCCAGCACGCCCACTTCGTCATCCATATCTGTCATAGGAATGTCGGCGGGAGTGGAAAATGCGGCAATGCCCTGCCCGGCAGCCGATGCGCC